>JBILYL010000405.1:0-12211 GCA_044377775.1 Bacteroidia bacterium | reverse complement strand
CAATCGATTTCAGATCAGGAGCTGCCGGAACAATTACGTCCATCAATAAAATAAAACCGGATGTAAAGGATCTCCAACTTATTAATAATGTGAAGTCGGGAGGGAATGATGACAACGCTTTTATTTTTGGTTCTCAATATTCCAGCTACCGTGTTGCAAGCGGAACAATTCCTGCCAACAAATCAAGTTATGAAGTTGATGGCTCGATCCCTGACCCTGCTTTATTTTGCGCGCAGGCACTTGAAACCGCATTAAAAAAAATCGGAATAACGATTGCAGAAAAATCAACAACAATAAGAGCCTTGAAAGAACAAAATGAATATGCGGCAGCAAATAAAAAGTTGCTGTATACAAACTTCTCCCCTCCTCTTGAAAAAATTGTTTACTGGACCAATCTGAAAAGTCTGAATTTATATGCCGAACATTTATTAAAATACATCTGCTTTAAAAAAAACGGACTAGGCTCCGGAGCAATGGGAACAGAGATCGTAACCGCATTTTGGAAGAACAAAGGAGTTGATGTGAGCGGATTTTTCATGAATGATGGTTGCGGCCTGGCGAGAGCAAATGCGATCACCACAAAAACTGAAACACAGATCCTGAGGCTAATGGCAAAGGATAAAAACTTCAACGCCTTTTACAACTCTCTTCCGATCGCTGGTAAAGCAGGATCACTGGGTGGATTATGTGATGGTACATTTGCCGACAATAATCTGCGAGCAAAAAGTGGCTACATCACCCGTGCCCGCGGATATACAGGATATGTAAAAAACAGAAAAGGCGAACTCCTTTGTTTTTCTGTGATTGCCAATAATTATGAATGTACTCCTACGGAAATGAAATTGAAACTGGAGAAATTAATGGTGGCGATTGCGGAGTTAGATTAAAAAAAGTCCGATCCGTTTTTCATTGTATAAAAGTTTACATTCATACTCCTAAAAAAAACACTCCTTACATCCTAAGCAATAAACAATATTTTTTCTGAGTTGCACAAGTGATAAAAATCACATTTTCAATTGATACAACGCATTGAAAAAAGATTTCTTATTCATAACCTTTGTTGCGTAAACCAAAGCTTCATTTTTATGAAAATGCAATTTCTCATATTTTTTATTTGCTCTTTTTTTTCTCTAAAAACAATCGCTCAAGAGCCACACCAAAAAAATCAGGTGACATTAAAATTTGAAAATTATTCAGTTGAAGAAGACAAATCCGTTAAGCTTCAACTATTTAATTATCATATACGTTACACATGTATCCCTGCCGGAATAATGATCCTGGAGTTAAATTCAACTCAAACGATTGAAAATCTTAAACTGGATCTCAGTTCAGGAAAAAAAAAATCAAACTATTCGGTTGTTGACATTACGATTGAAACTGCTGAAAATACTTGTGCAACGTATCGCACTGTTAATTAATTACTCCTTCATCTCTTTGAATTATGAAACATTTATTGAAACGTTCCCACTTGTGGGCAACCATTTTAGGACTACTGAGCTTTTCTGCTTCTGCACAGCTTTTAGTAAACAATAGCTTAACACCTGCACAATTAGCTGCATTGATCTCTGGTCCGGGAGTTCAGATTTCGAATCCCGTAGTTCATTGCGGAGTAAACGGCTATGGAAAGTACAACGCAGCAGGTACTAGTTTAAATATTACGGAAGGTTTATTATTAACCACCGGTACCATTTACAATGCTGTTGGAGCGAATGATGTTGGTAACAAAACAACATCCTTTTCAGCATCCACACCATATACCTTATTAGATAGTTATACTGGAAGAAGTACTAAAGAATATTGTGAATTTGAATTTGACATCATTCCTCAAGGCGACACCTTGAAGTTTGATTTCGTATTTGCTTCTGAAGAATATGAAGAATGGGTAGGTTCAGCATACAATGATGTATTCGGATTTTTCATTTCTGGCCCCGGCATTGTTCCGGATGCAGGCGTTGCTCCTTATCACAACATCGCTTTGATTCCAAGCACCTCCATTCCGGTAACGATCAACAATGTAAATCAAATTTCGCATACTGCCTATTACCAAAACAACAATGGAAGTACAACGGTTCAATACGATGGGTATACAAAAGGATTAAAAGCGATTTCACAAGTTACCCCTTGTGCTTCTTATCATTTAAAATTAGTTGTTGCCGATGTGTCCGATAAATTATGGGACAGTGGTGTATTCATCGAAAAAATTTCCAGCAACAATATTTTATTATTAAGTCATACTGCAGGAGGAATTCCTAACATGGTAGAAGGCTGTAACAATGGAACGTTTTCATTTACTCGTCCAGTTATTAAACCAACACCTTTGGTAATTAATTATTGGATTGCTGGAACCGCAACAAACGGAACCGATTATCCATTAATTGGATCTTCACCATTGCCTACCGATATGAAAACCATTATCATTCCTGGTGGATCTGCAACAGCAACACTTCCAATCAATCCTGTTCAGGATGGTATTAATGAAGGACTCGAATACCTTACCGTTTATTTAGGAAATCCTTTCTGCTCGTCAGTAATCATGGATAGTTTACGTTTTTACATTCAGGATTCATTGTTCACCACAGTATCTCCTATTAAAGACTCTATCTGTAAAGGTCAAAGTGTAAACATCACAACTACAGGAGGCGGTAGTGCTTTCAACTGGCTTCCTGCTACCGGATTGAGTGCTACAAACATTATGAATCCTATAGCGACTCCCTTAACAACAACGACTTATACTTTAACAACTACTGCAAGTACCTGCGTAAAAAATAAATGGTCAACCATTTACGTCAGTGATATTAGTCTCGCCTTCACATCTGTTAATTGTAGTTGTTTGGGCTCAAATAACGGCAGTGCAACAGCAATTCCAAGTGGTGGCTTCCCACCCTATACCTATAGCTGGACTGGTCCATCAGGATTCACGGCAACATCAGCGAGTATTTCATCACTTGCTCCTGGCACCTATACAGTGACCGTTACCGGAAAAAAATCCTGCAGCAAAACAGGAACTGTTACCATTACGCAACCAACCATATTGAGTTCATCAGTAACAAGTCCTACTTATAACGGTGGATACAATATTGCTTGCAATGGTTCGTCAACAGGCGCTGCAACAGTTAATGCTTCTGGTGGTACAAGTCCATACACTTTCTCTTGGTCACCAAGTGGCGGAACAGCTGCAACAGCAAGTGGATTAAGTGCAGGCACCTATACTGTTACAATAACAGATTCACATGGTTGTACACGCACATCCACCATCACCTTAACACAAGCACCGCTTTTAACAAGCACCTTGAGTGCACAAACCAATGTGAATTGTTTTTCGAATGCAACAGGAAGTGCTACTATTACAACTAGTGGCGGCACGCCTCCTTATACGTTTTCTTGGAATACATCACCGATTCAAACGACAGCTATTGCAACCAGTCTTTCAGCTGGAACATATACTTGTACCATTAAAGATGCAAACAACTGTAGTAATTTAGTGAGTGTTACAATCACACAACCGAGTGCAGCTTTGACAGCAAACATCAGCAGTCAAACAAATGTATTGTGTCGCGGAAACGCTACAGGATCTGCAACTATTACTGCTACGGGTGGAACTGCAGGCTATACTTATTTATGGAGCCCTTCAGGAGGAACTGCTGCAACAGCTTCCAGCTTAGCAGCCGGTAGTTACAATGTAACGGTGACTGATTCAAAAGGATGTACAAAAACTGTTGCTGTTACCATAACTCAACCAGCAAGCAATTTGAGTGCGAGTATTTCTTCACAAACGAATGTATTGTGTTTCGGAAATAATTCAGGAGCCGCTACTGTGAGTGCAACTGGCGGAACCCCTGGATACACCTATTTGTGGTCACCTTCAGGAGGAACGGCAGCTACTGCATCCGGATTAATTGCAGGAACCTATTCATGTGTGGTAAAAGATCAGAACAACTGTTCTTTCACTGCCGTTGCTGTTATTACACAACCTATAGCAGCCTTAACAGTTACAGTACCAACGCATACCAATGTATTATGTTTTGGGAATGCAACGGGTGTTGCTAATAGCAATGTGACTGGAGGAACATTACCTTTCACTTATTTATGGTCACCAACGGGCGGCACAGCAGCAAGTGCTAGCGGACTTACTGCCGGAACATATACGGTTACTGTGCGCGATGGAAACAATTGTACCGGAACAGCTTCCGTTGTTATCACACAACCTGTTTCCGCGATAAGTGCAAGTTTAAGTTCTCAAACAAATGTATTGTGCTTCGGTACAAGTATTGGTGCAGCAACTGTTTCAGCAACTGGTGGCACTGGTTCTTATACATACACTTGGACTCCATCAGGCGGAACGGCTGCTACAGCAAGCAGTTTAACGGCAGGGACTTACACGTGTACAGTAAAGGATGCGAATAATTGTACCACTACTGTTACTGCAACAATTACACAACCAGCTACGCTATTGGGATCAAGTATCACTGCATCTACAAACGTTTTATGTCGCGGTAATGCAACAGGTGCGGCAACTGTTACTGCAATCGGTGGTAGTGGCTTATACACCTATTTATGGGCGCCTTCAGGCGGAACTGCAGCATCTGCTAATAGTTTGACAGCAGGAACATATACCGTTACAGTGAGTGATGCAAATGGTTGTAACATTCCTTCAACGGCTACAGTAACAATCACACAACCTGCTGCTATTTTAAGTGCAACAGCTACTAGCCCATTATTCAATGGGAATAACATTTCCTGTAATGGTGGTAGCAACGGCTCTATCAATTTAAGTCCTGCAGGGGGAACAAGTCCGTATACATTTTCATGGACAGGACCAGGATCATATACTGCATCAACGGAAGATATCAGTGGATTGTCGGCAGGAACCTACAGCGTTACTGTTACCGATGCTCATGGCTGTACAACAACATTAACAAAACCTATTACACAACCTGCTGTATTGGGTTTAACTTCTGTTGTCACCAATGCAACTTGTCCTGCATTTACAAATGGTGCGATCAACATTACAGTTAGTGGCGGTACTAGTCCGTATAGTTTTGCATGGTCAGGCCCTTCGGCATTCAGTGCAGCAACAGAAGATATTTTAGGCTTAGCTTCCGGAAACTATACGGTAACCATCACCGATGCAAACGGATGTACAAAAATTTCAACAATCACGGTAACACAACCAAGTTCCATTGTAGTTACAAATACAACATCTTCTTATACCGGAGGATATCAAGTGAGTTGTTACAACGGATCTAACGGATCGATCAATATCACCGTTAGTGGCGGAACACCATTCCCCGGTCCAATTTATACTTACTTATGGACTGGTCCAGGTGCATTCACCAGCACTTCACAAAACATCAGTGGATTGGTTGCCGGAACATATCAAGTAGTTGTTACCGATCAGGCAGGATGTAATGCAAGCAAAACAATTGTGTTAACACAACCGAATGCCATCTCTGCTGCTTTAACTCCATCTATCGTAAACGGTGGGTATAATATTACGTGCAACGGTTCTACTACAGGAACAATTTCATTAGTTGTTAGTGGCGGTACTCCGGCATATACTTATTCATGGAATGGCCCGAGCTCCTACTCCTCTTCTTTGCAAAACATTTCAGGCTTAGGAGCAGGTACCTATACTGTTACAGTTACGGATGTAAATTCATGTACAGGAACAAACACCATTACCCTTACTCAACCTGCCGTTTTAAATGCTTCCGCAACTAGTCCGACTGTTGCAGGAGGATATAACATCACCTGTAATGGTGCTTCTAACGGAGCAATCAATTTATCGGTTACCGGAGGAACAACTGCTTATTCGTATGCATGGTCTGGTCCTTCTGGATTTACATCTACCTTACAAAATCCGACAGGTTTAATTGCTGGTATTTATAACGTACTAGTTACGGATGCAAATGGTTGTACAAAACCTACAAGTATTACCTTAACTCAGCCTCCTGTTTTGACCAATGGATTAACAAGTCCTACTGTTGCAGGAGGATTCAACATTACGTGCAATGGTGCTTCCAACGGAAGTATCAACAACACTGTTGCCGGTGGTGTTTCCCCTTTCACTTATGTTTGGACAGGAACACCCACGTATACAAATACAACAGAAGACATTAGCGGTTTAACAGTTGGTACTTATTCTGTTGTTGTTACAGATGCAAATGGATGTACAAGTTCTTCGAGTACTACACTTACACAACCAACAGTGTTGTCTAGTTCTATCAACAGTGCAACAGTGAGTGGAGGTTACAATATAACCTGCTTCGGAACGTCAACAGGTTCGATTACATTAACCCCTAGCGGTGGAACTACAGCCTATACCTATTCATGGACTGGCCCTGGCTCTTATACATCTAGCAACCAAAACCCATCATCACTTGTTGCGGGAACGTATTCGGTAACTTTAACCGATGCAAATGGTTGTACAACTACAAATACAATTACATTAACACAACCAACAGTGCTGACAAGTTCGCTATCTAGCCCGACTGTGAGCGGTGGATATAATATTACCTGCAACGGATTATCAAACGGATCGGTGAACATGACAGCAAATGGAGGAACAACAAGTTATGCTTTTGCATGGACAGGTCCTTCGGGCTTTACATCTACAACCGAAGATATTTCTTCTTTAGCTGCAGGAACATATAGTGTAACCGTAACTGATGCTAATAGCTGTACGTCTACCAATACTATTACACTTACTCAACCAGCTGTATTTAGTGGAAGTTTGAGTAGTGCAACTTACAATGGCGGCTACAATATTTCTTGTAACGGAAATTTGGATGGAAATATCTTGTTAACATTAGGAGGAGGAACACCTACCTATTCTTACAATTGGAACAATGGTGTGACCACTCAAAATTTAAGTAGTGTTGCAGCAGGAACCTATGTTGTAATTGTAAATGATGCAAACAATTGCTCCTTCACACAATCCATTACACTTACACAGCCTGCAGCCTTGCTTGCTTCGGCTGCTAGTCCAACTGTAGTTGGTGGATATAATATCACTTGTAATGGAAATACAAATGGCAGCATCAACTTAGGTGTTGCTGGAGGAACAAGTCCTTACACTTATATATGGACAGGGCCTGGAGCCTTCACTGCAACTACTCAGGATGTATCTTCTTTGGGTGCTGGTCTTTACAATGTAAATGTTACAGATAATAATGGTTGTCTTGCAACAGACTCTATCACTTTAACACAACCGGCTGCACTTTCAATTGCATTAAGCAGCAATACAGTGAATGGAGGATTCAACATCAGCTGTAATGGAAATAATAACGGAAATGTAAATGCAGTTGTAACTGGTGGCACTCCAATCTATTTATATAATTGGAATGGTCCTGCCGGATTCACTTCCACAGCAAGTACTTTGACTTCCTTGATTGCAGGAACATACAATTTAAGTGTTACTGATACAAACGGATGTATTGCTAGCAATGCTATCCTATTAACACAACCGGCTGTTCTATCGTCAACACCAACTGTAAGCAATTATGTTGGAGGATTTAACATCAGCTGTAATGGGGCTTCAGATGGTAGTATCAGTTTGAGCACTTCCGGTGGAGCAACACCATATGATTATTCATGGACAGGCCCAGGAACATTCACAGCAAATACAGCAAACATTTCAGGTTTAACAGTTGGAACGTATACTCTAATATTAGGAGATGCAAACGGATGTAGTTTTAGTTTAACACAAACATTAACAGAACCAGCATCAATCACCGACAACATGAGCATATCCTCTTTTAATGGTGGAAACAATATTTCATGTAACGGTGCAGCTGACGGAAGTATAAACTTAACACTTGCCGGTGGCACAACGCCATATACACAAACATGGAACGGTCCTTCAGGATACACATCTACTTTAGCTAACATTAGTGGCTTGCAAGCAGGAACTTATTTTGTTTCCATTGTTGATGCTAACGGCTGTTCAATTTCCGATACAGCAATATTGTTGCAACCAACTATATTAACAAATACATTAAGCAGTCAACTGTATGTCGGTGGATTTAATATCAAATGTCATGGTGATTCTTCCGGTGTTATTTACAATGTTGTTTCCGGTGGAACACCTCAATATTCTTATTCATGGACAGGTCCGGGAACATTTACTTCCACAACAATGGAGTTGTACTATGTGCCTGCAGGAACTTATAACCTAACCATAGCCGATACAAATGGATGTACCGCTAGTTCCGCAATCACTTTATCGGAAGCGCCAACGCCAATGACAGGAACATTGTCACCGAGTTTATTTGTTGGTGGATTTAATATTGCATGTTTCGGAGGAAGTAATGGTTCGATTGATCTGACTTATTCCGGAGGAATTCCAGGATACACCATCTGGTGGAGAGGTCCGGGCAGTTACATCGATTCAACAGAAGATATCAGCGGATTATTTGCAGGCAATTATAATGTTGTGGTTACTGATACGAACGGATGCCAGTTATCGATTGACATTTCATTAACAGAACCGAGTCAGGCAATACATGATAGTTTGATACTTAGCCAGTTTACAGGAGGAAATAATATTGACTGTGCGGGAAGCAATACAGGAAGCATTAATTTATTTCCAATGGGTGGAACTCCCGGTTATAGTTATAATTGGAGTGGTCCTTCAGGTTTTGTTTCTACAAATCAGGATATAAATTCATTAATTTCAGGATCATATATTTTGACGCTGACCGATACAAATTCATGTGTTATTATGGATACGGTTACACTAACGGAACCTGCTCCAATGTCAGCATCTGCATTAATTTCATCTTTCAACGGAAACAGCGTGAGTTGTTTTGGAAGCAGCAATGGTCAGATCGACTTCACAATCAACGGTGGTTCGGCAGCGTATAGTTACAGTTGGACTGGACCTTCCGGATTTACATCTGGCACAGAGGATATCAGTGCGTTATTAGCAGGAATCTATTCTGTAACAATTGTTGATGCTAATTTTTGTTCATTGGATACTACATTCATATTAACACAACCAACAGTAATGAACAGTTCCACAACAACAACACCGGCAACGTGTGCTGCAATGAACGGGACAGCTGATTTAACAATTTCTGGTGGTGTAATTCCATACAACACGATTTGGTCAAACAGTGCAATAACTGAAGATCTGTCCGGTGTTATAGGAGGAGTTTATACGGTAGTTATTACAGATGCGAATGGCTGTGTTTTAAATGATACAGTAACAATCAACCAAATTTCGTTGATGTCTGCAAACTCTTCTGTAAACGATGTATTGTGTTATGGAAATACAGATGGATCAATTTCAATTACTGTAGTGAACGGAACACAGCCATTTATATACAGTTGGTCGACAGGTGCAACGACATCTTCCATAAGCAATTTGTCTGCAGGAACATACTCTGTAGTCATAACTGATGGATCAGGTTGTACAGTGGTTGATACATTTAATGTGGTGCAGGCTCCTGAGATTGTGTTATCAATCAACAGTTCTCAATATACAGGTGGATTCAACATTAGTTCCTACCAAGGTTCAAATGGAAACATCGATTTAACGGTGACAGGAGGATTCATTCCTTATGTATATAACTGGTCCAATTTGGCAACAACAGAAGACCAGATGAATTTACTTGCCGGTAATTACACAGTGATCGTTACAGACTCCGCAGGTTGCAGTGTGATTGGAAATATCACATTAACAGAGCCGTTATTATTACAAATGCCGACAGGATTTTCTCCGAATGGCGATGGTAAAAATGATTTGTTTGTAATTCACGGCATAGAAATTTATCCTGATAATGAATTGGTCATCTTCAATCGTTGGGGTAATGTTGTGAATGAGTTTACAGGATATAACAACAACTGGGATGGCAGAGCAAGCAATGGAGAAACACTTCCGAATGGAACCTATTTCGCGATATTAAGCATCAACGGAGAAGAAATTGTGCTCAAGGGTTATGTAGACCTTAGAAAATAAAATTAAAAATAAAAAGACATGAAAAAAATCATTCTTACACTCATGCTGTTAAACAGCATGCTGCTCATAAAGGCTCAGCAGGACATAATGGTCAGTCAGTATATGTTCAACGGTTTATTTTTGAATCCGGCCTATGCAGGTACTCACAAATATTTCAGTTCTTCATTGTTACATCGTCAGCAATGGGTCAATTTTGAAGGTGCTCCACAAACTTCGATCATTGCAATTGATGGTCCGTTATACAATCAAAAAATGGGAGTCGGTCTTATATTTTCACATGATAAAATTGGTGTGACGGAGCAAAGTGATGCCTATGCAAACTATTCATACATGCTAAAATTGGGAGCAGGAAAATTGGCTTTCGGAATTAAAGCAGGGGTTACAAATTATGTTTCTAAAGTCGATCAATTGATTGTTTGGGATAGTGATGATCAAAATTTCACCGGAACAAAACAAAGTGCATTATTAGCAAAATTTGGTGCCGGAGTTTACTACTTCACAGATAAATGGTATGCCGGACTTTCAATACCTTCAATGATTGCGTACGACTCTGACAAAAATTTCGATATTAGCATGGAGAGCTCTTCTGAAATAAGAAAACATTATTATTTAACTGCAGGATATGTTTTTGATGCTGGTGAAAAATTTAAATTAAAACCTTCGTTTCTTATAAAACACCAAACCGCAGCTCCTTTAGAAGCTGACGTAAACTTTACTGTCATGTATATTGAGACAATTGCATTAGGTGTTTCGTATCGCACGAACGATGCTATTTCTGTTATGGCAGAATATCAGGCAAACAAAAGATTTCGTATTGGGTATGCATATGATATTACAACAACCAACATGCGCCATTATTCAAACGGAACACATGAAATCATGTTGGGTTTCGACTTTGGTAAAGATATTATAAAAACTAAAACTCCGCGTTTCTTTTAACTCAAAATTATGCGAAAAATAAAAATACACCACCTTGCTGTTCCTATAATTATGCTGCTCAGCAGCTGCTCAGGATATTTATTAAAAAAAGCTAATAAAGAATTTGGTAATTACCAATACGATGCTGCTATCAAGGATTACAACAAAATATTAAAGAAAAATGACAACCACGAAGCACGGATCAAATTGGCAAATAGCTACCGGTTGATTAATGATCCTCAAAAAGCAAAACCTCTATATGAGGAGATTGTGAATTATCCTGAGAGCGAACCCATCAATATGTTCTATTATGCAAAAATGTTGATGTCGGAAGAAGATTATTCAAATGCGAAGTTCTGGCTAAGTAATTATCTGAAGAAAGTGCCTGATGATGTTGTTGCTCAAATGCTTCTTGTATCTTGCAAATCTGTCAATTCTTTCAAAAAAGACACAAGTCTGTATACTTTAAACCAAATTAATTACCCGGACTTTGAATCTATGTTCGCACAAGTACCTTATAAAAACGGGGTTGTATTTACTGCTGACAAAAAAGCAACTCTCACATCAAGAGAAGACAGCTGGACCGGAAAATCATATTATGATCTTTACTTTGCCGAAAAAGATCAGAATGGATTTTGGCTTAGTCCGCAATTGCTGAAAGGTGAGATCAATGGAAGGTATCACGAAGGACCGGCAACTTTCAATAAAGCAGGTGATGTAGCCTTCTTTACAAGAAGCAATTATTACAAATACAATTTGCGTAAAAGCTCAAAAGACGAAAATAACTTGAAACTGTTTACTGCAAAATTAGTAAAGGATAAATGGGAACAGTTAGCTGAACTTCCTTTTAACAGTGATGAATATTCTGTGGGGCACCCATGCTTGTCAAGTGATGAAAAAACACTTTACTTCATCTCAGATATGCCGGGGGGAGAAGGAAAAACAGATATTTACAAGTCTACGTTTGACGGGAAAGAGTGGGGAAAACCAGTAAACTTAGGAAAAGAGATAAATACACCCGGGAGCGAAATGTTTCCATACCTGAGTGAAGATGGTACTTTTTATTTTTCTTCTGATGCTCACAACAACATGGGTGGATTAGATGTGTTTGCCACTTCTTTCGATTCTAAAACAAAAAAATGGTTACAAGTTGAAAACCTGAATTACCCTCTAAATAGTAGTAAAGATGATTTTGCTTATGTTTTAAATAAAGATAATAAATCGGGCTTTGTTTCAAGTAACCGTAATAGTGAAGACAAAATTTATGAATTTGAAAAAAACGATCCCACTTTCTGGCTTTCCGGAAAGGTTACTGTAAAGGGAAAAGGTACA
>JBILYL010000265.1:0-4163 GCA_044377775.1 Bacteroidia bacterium | reverse complement strand
GCTGGATGCGCCTCGCATAGGTGATGCTGTCTATAATGTCTTTCTGATGCTCTTCCACCAGATTTTTTTGATGCTCCACTTCTTTCTTTTGTGCTTCCACCACTTCCTTTTGATCAAAAATAATATCCTTTTGCTTGCGGGTGATCTTTAACGAACGGAATATAAAACCTGCAAAAACAAGTACTAAAAGTAAACCGACAACAACAAATGCGATAATCAACTTCTGCTTCCTGCTTTTTTCTGATGCGATCGCATCCTGGTTCTCCAACTCCTTTTTATGCTCCGCCATTGCTATAGCTTCCTTCTTCTCAAAATCAAAGGTCATTTGACTTTGGATCGTTTTTTTACGCGATTGCTCATTATCCAGACTGTCACGAAAAACAATATAGAGCTTGTGATTGTCAAAAGCTGCTTTATAATCTCCCATTGCACTGTCAATGGTCGACAATCCGATATACGTATCCCTGTGTAGATCAAGTATCCCTACTTCTTTTGACAAGGCACAGGCTTTAACCATGAAGGATTTTGCTTCCTTATACTTTTTTTGTTTCGAATAAATAGTTCCGATATTATGAAACGCAATGGCTATCCCTTCTTGATCTCCGATCGATTCACCAATCGCTAACGCTGCAAAATGATTCTTTAATGCATCTTCTAGCTGTCCCTGTGCTTCCATAATGGCAGCAATATTTCCGTAGGACGTTGAGATCCCTATTTTGTCATCGATCGCTTCAAATATTTTCAATGTTTCAGCATATTTTTTCAATGCTTCCTCATTTTTTCCCTGTGAATAAAGAACGTTTGCGATATTATTGTTAGAGTATGCCAAACCCGATTTATTACCCAGCATTTTTTCCAGCTTCAAAGAAGCGTAATGGTTTTTTAATGCTTCGGGGTAATTTCCCTGATGCTGATAAACATTCCCGATATTACTGTAAACAGATGCCGAAGAAACCTTGTCGTCATTGGCCTCACTTATTTTTAATGCCGAAAAATAATTCTTTAATGCTTCGGGGTAATTACCCATATTGTAACATACAAGTCCGACATTATTATAGGAATGTGCAATGCCTTTTTTATCGTTTATCGCTATTCTTAATTTCAGTGATGACTGAAAATTCTGTAAGGCTTCAGAATAATTATTCTGCCGCAGATACACCGCCCCGATGTAATTATATGAATCGGCAATTCCTTCTTTAAACGCTAACCCCTCATAAATTTTGAGTGATGCCCCAAAACTTTTAACTGCCCCTGTTACATCTCCTTTGTCTTCAGAGTTAAAACCTTTATTTATATAAGTGTCGCCCAACCATTTTTTATTTGCGATATGCTGACTCAGTTGAAAAGCTTTCTCTAAAAATGCTTCCGCTTTCTTTTCATCAGCATATTCAAATTCTAAGAACAAGCTGTTATATATATTTACTTTAAGGGTATCCTGATCGGTGGTTTTAAGTATCGTCAGTAGTGAATCAACATTCGTTTGTTGTGCAGATGCGGAAAATTGGCAGAACAAAAGACCAAGTATGCTGAAAAAAAAACGGATAGCTCCTTTCATAAAATTTCTGAGTAGATTGCCGGGCCTGATCATTTAAAAGCCTTTGCTCTTCTTTTCAAATATACATTAATATTCAGACAGGAATTCCCTTTTTCTTTCTTATTTTTATCATCTAAACATTGCTTTTTATGAATCTGAAATCAGAAAATTCCAATCCCTTTAATATTATTGTCATTGTTGCCGCGCTGGGTTATTTTGTGGACATCTATGACTTGTTGCTTTTTTTGGTGGAACGGAAAGACAGCTTAAAAGAAATCCTGGGAGCGGCCGCATCAAACGATGAGGTGCAGCGGATCGGGAAACAACTGCTTAACTGGCAAATGGGTGGAATGCTTATCGGAGGCGTATTCTGGGGAATTCTGGGTGATAAAAAAGGCCGGCTATCGGTATTGTTCGGTTCAATACTCTTGTATTCCATTGCCAACATCGCCAATGGATTTGTACAAACAGTTCCTCAATATGCATTCTTACGGTTTATTTCAGGCTTCGGACTGGCAGGTGAATTAGGAGCAGGAATAACATTGGTAAGCGAAACCATGAGTAAGGAAAAAAGAGGGATCGGAACCATGATCGTTGCAACAATCGGTGTATTTGGCGCTGTGGTTGCCGGATTCATGGGCAGCGTCATCGAAAACTGGAGATACTCTTTCTTTTTAGGTGGAGGAATGGGCTTGGCACTCTTGATCATGCGAATCGGTGTTTTTGAATCCGGAATGTTTGAAAAAATGAAAGAGAAAAAACAATCGAGAGGCAATTTATTCAGTTTGTTCTCTTCACGGAAAAACACTTTTAAATATTTAAATATTATCATGGTTGCTATTCCTGTTTGGTACGTCATGGGTGTTCTGGTTGGTTTTGCGCCCGAAATGATGGAGAAGCTAGGTGTTACGTCCTTTGTCCCGGAAAACGGTAAATGTGTGATGTTTGCCTATTTAGGAATCACTATTGGCGACTTTGCAAGTGGATTAATTAGTCAATTATTAAAGAGCAGAAAAAAAGCATTAGCCGTATTTCTCTTTTTAACAGGAATCGGTATTATACTTTACTTTACTGTTGCTACCTATTCTGAAACAGTATTTTATACAACCGTTTTATTTATTGGATTTGCAACCGGCTATTGGGCAGTATTCATGAGTACCGCTTCCGAATTATTCGGAACAAATATCAGGGCAACCGTTACCACCACCGCTCCTAACTTTGTGCGCGGCTCATTGATTTTTGTTACGATGCTCATCGATCTGATTGCGGTCTATACAAACAGGATCGAAGCGATCGTGATCACCGGAATTATTTTATTTGTACTGGCGATCATTTCACTTTGGAAATTAGAAGAAACATTCAATAAGGATCTGAACTATTCAGAAGAATCTCACATAGTCTAAAACAGAGTCGATGTCAAAAAAAACAGTTGTGATCGGTGCGTCCACAAAACCGGAACGCTATGCATACAAAGCAACCATTGCTTTGCAGAAACACCTGCACGAAGCAATACCTGTTGGAATACGGGAAGGTGAAATTAACGGAACAAAAATACTTCTAGGAAAACCTGAACTGAAAGAGGTGGATACCGTTACCTTATATGTCGGACCGCAAAATCAGGCGGAATGGTACGACTATATTATCGGGTTAAAACCTAAGCGGGTAATTTTTAATCCGGGGACTGAAAATCCTGAATTTGAAAGCTTACTTCAAAAAAATAATATCGAACCGGTTGAAGCTTGTACATTGGTTCTTCTTTCAATTGGTAATTACTAAAATCAAAAGATCCCACGGAATATCCGCAGGATCTTTTGAAAAATTTTAATCACAAACGAAGGTCTTATTTTTCTGCTTTTACTGGAACAGATTCTGCACGGCTTGCTTTTACAGGCAATCTTTTCATTTTTGCTTTATTGTTCATCGGAGTTTTTGTTGGCGCTGTTGGTACTGTTGCGGCCGTTTTTTCAGGTGCGGATTCTTTTCTTACTTCTGATGCCGAAACCTTAACCAATTTTTCTTCTTTAACCATCGGTGCTACTTTCACCGGTTCCTGCGCTTTTTTTACTTTTGGTGCTTCTTGCGCTACCGCTGAAACGGAAATGATCCCAAAACAAACAAAAAATAAACTTATTTTTTTTCTCATGTACATTTTCATTTTAAATGAATTTGTGAAGACTTCGTTTTTCATGGCTTTATTTTTTTTAAGATTTTATAAGGATTAAGCAATGTTAATGCCAAACATTTTAAATCATTGACCAATCAATGTTAATCGCCTTCCGCTATTGCACTTAATATGGTAGCGCAGGCAAATTTAATTTCTTCTTCTGTTATTGTGAGAGGCGGTGCGATCCGCATAGAATGAGCATTAAATAAAAACCAATCTGTGATCACACCTTTTTGAATGCAGGAGTCGATGATGGCTTTATTTTGCTCGTAGCTGTCGAATTCAACTGAAAGCAATAATCCTTTTCCGTTCACCGATCTGATTTTCGGATGCTTCAACAAGGTTCTGAATAAAAGTTCTTTTGCTGCAACTCCTTCTATCAGGTTCTCTTCCAGCAATACCTGAAGTGTTGCATCAGCAGCAGCACAACAAACAGGATGTCCGCCAAAAGTTGTGATGTGCCCC
>JBILYL010000264.1:0-4165 GCA_044377775.1 Bacteroidia bacterium | reverse complement strand
ACTGTCGCTGTTCCATTACAGATGCCAAAACAAGTAACATTTATTCCTGAGGCTGTTGCAATTAAAATAGGAGGCTCAGTTATGACAACAGAATCTGTTTTCGAGCACCCATTCGCATCTGTAATAATTACAATATAAGTACCAGCACATAAACCAGAAATAGTATTTGAAGTAGAAACTGTTGACGTAACAGCACCATTTGACCAAACATATATATAAGGAGTTGTTCCTCCGGAAACAGTAGCTGTTGCTGTACCATCACACGTTCCACCGCAGGTTGCATTAACATGGGACATAGCAAGGGTTAAAACAGGCGGCTGCGTTATAGTAGTATCAAACGTAGCGACACAACCATTTATATCGGTAACAGTACAAGTATAACTTCCGATACATAAGGCAGAAATAGCAGGAGAAAAATCACCAACAGGACTTCCTGGGGTCCAATCATAAGTATAAGGACTTGTACCACCAGAAGCAACAACTGCTGCTGTACCATCACAAATAGCATTACAACTTATCATTGAAGCAGTTCCGGGAGCTAACAATATTGAGGGCTGACCAACAACAACAACTGCTGAAGCATCCACACAACCTCTAGAATCAGTAACGGTGGCAGTATACGTTCCTGCACAAACATTTAAGGCGGTATCATTTATTCCTAAACCACCGGACCACACATATGTATAAGGAGGAGTTCCTCCGGTTTCGTCTACATCGATAAAACCATTACATAATCCATTACAGGTAGGTTCAGTATGTGAAACTTCATAATCATTTAATACAGGAGGCTCCCCAACAGATATGGAGCAAAATCGAACCAATCCGGAAACAACATCCGTAACTTTAACTGTGTTAGTACTCGCACCAAGTAAAGAAATACAAGTTGTGCCATCACCAAAAGGTGTTGCAGCAAAATTCCAATCATACAAAAATGTACCGGAACCACCTGTAACTACAGCACAAACTGAACCATCATTTAAACCATTACAGGTTACGCTATCTGCAGTTAAAGTAATCGTAAATACACCTGCAAATACACAGGTAACCGAACTTGAACCTAGTGCCGAAACTGTTGAGACATTCGCAAAACGCAAATTACCATCTTTAAAATTGTCATGCGTGATTGAATCAGAAAAAATGATCGTAGACGTTCCGGGATCTAATGTAAAATTAGTTGAGACACTACAATCCCAACTATTTTTTACTGTTATTTCCGAATTAGATAAAGTCAAACTTCTAAAAAGAACCGAATTACCCTTAAAATAGCCACAATTAACTTTTTTCCCATTCGTAATTAATTCTCCCTGTAATAAATTCAAGGATATCTGATTCCCTGTCAACAAATCGTCCTGCAATACCCATGAGCCATTTCCACTAAATACCCAATCACCAACGATCATTATCCCTGCAGAGTAAATATTATTATTTAAAGCAGGAGAAGAGAAGATCGTTTTACCTTTAAAGCCGGATATCAATAAGGGAGAAAGTGTGTAAGAACCATATACGGTTAAGGACTTGGTTACACCACAGGAAAAAATAGCTTTTTGATCGATGGCAGAAAAGTCGATAGAATTACATGAAGCATCCGAGGTAACCATTACCGTCTGCTTATCAGCAAAAAATGAGTTTTCGTCAAAAAACACATTGTCATTCATGGAAGGAATGATTGTTCCGGAGACTCCCCCACTCACAGCAGACCAATGTCCGGGTTGATTCCACGAACCAGTTCCACCAACCCAGTATAGATTGACACTAAATGCTGAAAACACTTGCAAAATAACGACCGAAAGAAGTAGTAACCGTTTTCTCAAATTATTCATAATCGAATTCTATACAAATATGGCACAAATAATTTAAATAAAAAAATTGTAAAAAACTCTTATACACAAGTCTTTGTTAATAATAGAAGGATGTCACTTCTGATGAATTGGTTGCTTTTAAGTCATAAAATAAAAAACATAAATATGTAACTTTTTTGAAAAAAGGGCGTCCTATTGAAAATCAAATAAAAAAAAACAAAGTTTAAGCGCTGTAACTTTATAAACAATTCAACCGTCAAACCAAAAACAACGAAAATCTTTTAATTATGAACTCAATAAAAACAAAAACTTTATTCTTAGCAATTGTAACCGGCTTCACTTATTTTACGGCATTTGCTCAACAGATCAGAAGTGTTGGTGATTTCACCGGAATTAAATCAGGGGACTCTTTCACGATCAGCATTTCTCAAGGAGAAGCTAATTCTGTAAAGATCAATGCATCAGAAGGGGCATTGTCACAAGTTAAAACTGAGGTAAAAGATGGTATTTTAAACATTTCAACAGAAGGGAATTTGAAAGGAAACGATGAGATCACAATTGCCATTTCTATTAAATCCCTTTCGAGTGTCGATATCTCAGGAACAGCCGAGGTAAAAAGTGAAAATCAGTTAATTTGCGAAAAACTTATAATTATTACAAATGGCGCTGGAGATATTCAATTGAAAGTAAAAGCAAATGAGATCAAAACAGACATTAGCGGTGCCGGAGATGTTTCACTAAAAGGCACAACACAAATTCTTGACGCGACTGTTTCAGGAGCGGGTGATCTAAAAGCTTCGAATTTAGAAGCTACAAAAATAACGGCAAAGGTTTCTGGAGCCGGTGATGCAAAAGTAAATGCCATTCAAAGTCTGAATGCAGATGTTTCAGGTGCAGGATCGATCATTTACAAAGGCAACCCGATCGATCGCACTGTCAATATCAGTGGAGCAGGTTCGGTAAGAGAAAGCAAAACTGGCAATGGGGATGAAACGGCCAGCGACACCACAAAATTCAAGTTGGGAAATAAAAAATATATGATCATAGGAGAAGGTGATGAAGAATTTGATCACAAAAAAAGATTCACAAAAAAAGATTCAATAAAAAAACACAATGAGGATTTTGAACACTGGAATGGAATAGAGATCGGAGTAAATGGATTAATGGATTACAAAAACAACATTAACCTACCCGCTGGCTCAAACTTTCTGGAATTAGATTATGCTAAATCTTTACAGTTCGGTTTAAATCTTTTCGAAAAAGATTTTCATATCTATAAAAATTATGTGAACATCGTAACAGGTTTAGGCTTTGATTTCAACCACTATGCTTTCCAGAACAACATTACATTAAATGGTGATACAACTTATTTATCGGCAATCACGGATTCTACAATTGATTACAAAAAAAATAAATTGAATGTCACCTACATTAAAATTCCGTTAATGCTTGAATTCAACACCAGCAAGAACCCTAATAAAAATCTACACATTGCAGTAGGCGCTGAATTCGCATACAGAATACATGCAGTTACAAAACAAAAATACGAAGCGAACGACAAGCATATCAAAATCAAACAACGTGACGATTTCAATCTGGAGCCATTCCGCTACAGTGCAGTTGCAAGGATCGGATACAATAATGTTACCATATTTGCAAATTATGGATTAAACAGATTATTCAAAAAAGACAAAGGACCACAAGTTTATCCATTCACAATCGGAGTTACACTAACGATGTAATCAAGAAGTTTTGTTTAGATTGATTAATTACAACTCCGCTCAGAATGACGTTACGCAATGTCTACCTGAGCGGAGTTTTTTTTTATAAAGCGCTATTCATCTGAAACAGCAATGGCTTACTGGGTGAGGCATCGTTTTCAAAACTGGCAATCTGAATATTCAACAAATAAGTGCCATCAAAAATAGTATTTGGCACATAGATCATTTCAGTGATCGTTCGCTCTGTTTTTGTATTGAACGGGTATTGCCAGAAAGCATGATGGGCGAGCAATTTACCTCCATCAGATTCTTTATCCACCGAAGGCAGATCGATCAACAAATGATCAATACCAAGCTGATCAATTAGGATCGCAGCGTCCTCTTGTAAATAAGGAGGATTTGTATTTGAATACTGTTTATTTATCTTAGAGATATGATTATCCAACGTTCTTATCACAATGGCTTCAGGACGCTTATCACCTAAACAATTTTCGATGTGTTTTTTTGTGATCACTTTGTCGCCATCAGTTGTTTCATCAGGTAGAATGGTGATGACCTCCGCAATAAAGAAGAATTTTTTCAATGTCTGATTAATAGAATAATCTTCTTTGCTGATATGTCCGACACATTCGGTGTGCGTGCCAT
>JBILYL010000263.1:0-4173 GCA_044377775.1 Bacteroidia bacterium | reverse complement strand
AGCTTCTTGTAAACGAACTTTCAAAAAGGTCGGGGGAACTTAGAAATGTAAGCATCTATTCAATGCATACTGAGGGAAATGCACCATACGCTTCTCCTGAATGTGCAGATGCTTTTAAGATTAAAACTTTTTTCATAGGCGACAATATCAGAGAAGCGGTCCAGGAAGGAAGAGGAAGTTACATCCCAGTTTTTTTAAGTGAAGTTCCTATGTTATTCAGGAAAAATATAATTCCATTGGATGTCGCACTAATTTCTGTTTCACCTCCGGATATCCACGGATATTGTTCTTTGGGAACGTCTATAGATATATCACTGGCTGCACAACAAGCTGCAAAAATTGTGATCGCTCAGGTAAATCATTTTATACCACGTACTCATGGTGACGGATTGATTCATGTGAATGATATTGATTATTTAGTCGAGCAAGATGAAGAACTACCAGAAACGAAAATTCATCCATTGACAGATGTTGAAAATGCTATCGGAAAAAACATTGCTGCATTGGTTGAAGATGGAGCAACCTTACAAATGGGAATCGGAGCCATTCCAAATGCAGTTTTAAGTTGTCTGGTGAATCATAAAAATTTAGGGATCCATTCCGAAATGTTTTCAGATGGAATTCTCCCTTTGGTGAAAAGTGGAGTAATAAATGGCAACTTGAAATTGAAGCATCCTGGAATGATCGTTGCTTCTTTTGTTGTTGGCACAAAGGAACTTTACAATTTCATCGATGACAATCCGATGGTAAAAATGCTGGACTTCGCCTATGTGAACAATGCAGACGTAATTAGAAAAAACCCAAGGGTTACTGCAATTAACAGTGCAATAGAAATCGATTTAACGGGGCAGGTTTGTGCCGATTCGATCGGCAGCAAAATGTATTCAGGAGTTGGAGGACAGATGGATTTTATGAGAGGAGCCTCTTTATCTGAAAATGGCAAACCAATAATTGCTATGACCTCAACAACTAAAAATGGGGAATCAAAGATCTCTTCCATTTTAAAACCGGGGGCAGGTGTTGTTACAACCAGAGCTCATGTTCATTATGTTGTTACGGAATATGGAACAATTAATCTATATGGGAAAACATTAGAAGAAAGGGCTAAACTTTTAATTCAGATTGCACATCCGGATCATAGGGAAGCACTTTCTAAATCGGCATTCAATCTCTATAAATAAAAAAAGCATCAGCTGATTGCTGATGCTTTTTAAAATTGTTACTATTTCTTATGCTTCCGGCTTAGGAGCATCTTTTGCTTTTAACGTTTTTGCAGATTCAACCATCATTTCTACTGCTTTTTCACCAAACATTTCGCCTGCGATATCTTTAACGATATAAGATACAGTTCCTGGTTTTACAATTGAATAAAAGTGGAATTCTGGAGTAGTAATTTCGGATTCCCAGAACAACAATGTTGGTTCATCTTTAACAAATCGTTTGAATTTATTTACATCATTTCCCGCAATATCGCTTTTCATTAGCGCAACATCCCCTTCACCTTCTTCAATTGAAATTTGAAAATCTTTCCCTACTTGAATTTCTGTAGCACCCCAGGATTGCTCAACTATCTCCATTTTCCCTTTTGTAGAATCCGGAACCATTATTGAAAGTGCATTTCCATTAATTTTTAATTCAACTTCCATCATGCCGGGCATTGATGTTGCAATCTCTTCTGTTTTTGAATCACCACAACCAGCTAAGAATAATACAGCAGGAGTCGCTAACAATAAAAATATTTTTTTCATTTTATAGGTTTGTTTGTTTAGTACACAAATATAATACATATATATAAGTGCACAAATGGATCTATTAACAAACAATTAACAAGTAAAGTGACGATTCATTCATAAGATAAATTCATAGGAAAGAAGGAAAAGTGTGATTTTGGCGAAAGGGAAGCCGAATGAACTTTATACATTGTTTTTCATTGTGGGTCTTTGCATTTATATGTTCAAAAATTAAAGAATGTAAACGAGCGAGTCCATTTTTCTAATTACATTCGTAAAAAAACGGCACCATTGAAACTTTCCTATACACCATATACGCTTTATTTTAAGAGACCATTTAAAATAGCACACGGTACACGAACATCGACTCCGATCGTAATTATTCAACTGGAATACGAAGGAATAACCGGCTATGGTGAAGCAAGCATGCCTCCATATCTTGGAGAATCGCATGAAACGGTAATCGCATTTTTAAAAAAAGCAACCGGGATCATTGAAAATCTAAAAGCGCCCTTTGACCTTGAAAGTATTTTAAAGGAAATTGATTTATTGGCTCCCAATAATACCGCAGCAAAAGCATCAATCGATATTGCACTAAATGACTTGACAGGCAAACTTGAAAACAAACCTTGCTGGCAATTATTTGGAGGGAACAAATCAGATACCCCTTATACAACCTATACCTTGGGAATTGATGAACCGGAAATAGTAAAACAGAAATTAGAGGAAGGAAAAGCATATCGCATATTAAAAGTGAAACTGAATGGAGAAAACGACAAAGGTACAATCAACACGATCAGGAGCATCACTGACAAACAAATTGCAATAGATGTAAATCAAGGTTGGAAAAGTAAAGAAGAGTCGCTGGAGATGATAAATTGGCTATCAGACAAAAATGTATTACTGGTTGAACAACCTTTACCCAAAAACAATTGGGATGATGCACATTGGCTTTTTGAAAGAAGTCCGCTACCACTTTATGCGGATGAAAGTATTCAGCGATTTTCGGATATCGATAAAGTGAAAAATTGTTTTCATGGCATCAATATCAAACTTATGAAATGTACAGGGATGCACGAAGCTTATAAAATGATTCAGCGCGCCCGTGAATTAAAACTAAAACTATTGATGGGTTGCATGAGTGAAACCTCCTGTGCAATTTCCGCTGCCGCACAATTAAGTCCGCTCACAGATTATGCAGATTTGGACGGACCTTTATTAATCAAAAATGATCCATTTGATGGAATACAATTTATCAATGGAAAGATCACATTAAATGATAAGCCTGGTATTGGTGTGTTTCAGAGGGACTTGAAGGAATAAAAAACTTACGGAGGGAAAAAAAGGGCAAAAAAAAAGGCTCTTACGAGCCTCTTTCTTACTTTTTCTTAGCTGCTTTTTTAGCTGCTTTTTTTGGAGCTGCTTTTTTCGCTGCTTTTTTTGGAGCTGCTTTTTTCTTAGCTACTTTTTTTGCTGCTTTTTTTGGAGCTGCTTTCTTAGCTGCTTTTTTTGGAGCTGCTTTTTTTGCTACTTTTTTTGCCATGGTTTTTTTGGTTATTAAATTATTTGATACGAAGTAAGAAAAATATTTAACACAAACGAAAAAATTAAGGTTTATTTTATTAACATATAATTGTTCATATTGTTAATATCCTTAAAACGATTTTTGATCAACTCCGAAATTTCATTTTATTTTATTTTTTACACTTTCGGAAATTTCATTTTATTTTTTTTATAACATGCTCTGCACTATTTGATTTTAAAGTCGATGCAAGAGATTTAAAAATGTTATTTATAAAAATAAAAAATAAAAATTCTAAAATTTGATTGTAAAACGACTTCTGTTTTCAGACAAAATGAATTCGTAAAAACATTAAAAATTAGTCAAATTATTTTTCGTGAATTTTGAACTAATTTCAGAAAATGTTCGATTTCGATGTTTTTCAATTAAATATCATCAGAAAGCAAAGAACAAAAATAAATTAAAAGAGAATGATTTTATCGGTGCGAATATTTATTTTACACGTTCCAACAAGGCCATATAAAATCCATCCGCATGATACATTTCTGGTGAGTATCGTTTTTCACCAAGCAAATTCCATTTATCTCCTGCGGTTTCTAAAAACCATTTGATCTGATCTTCTCCTTCTGATGGTAAAATACTGCAAGTAGCATATACCATCTTCCCACCTACTTTAGTGATATCAGAAAAATTAGTAAGAATCTCTTTTTGCAACACTTTTACTCTTTCTATTTCCGCCAGTGTTAATTTCCATTTGCTATCAGGATTTCTTCTCAGTACTCCTAAGCCGGAACATGGAACATCCAACAACAATCTGTCAGCAGTATCTTTT
This sequence comes from Bacteroidia bacterium, assembly GCA_044377775.1. GTDB lineage: Bacteria > Bacteroidota > Bacteroidia > 2-12-FULL-35-15 > 2-12-FULL-35-15 > 2-12-FULL-35-15. The sequence goes on along the minus strand of JBILYL010000263.1, from coordinate 89 downwards.
AATCGTTTAATAACTTTTGAAGAATCAATTGGTCTGATCTCAACGATGCGTACATCAGCTCTGGCTGCACGTTTTTTTAATTCCTCTAA
>JBILYL010000262.1:0-4177 GCA_044377775.1 Bacteroidia bacterium | reverse complement strand
CGCATTGCAGTCAATTACTGAAGGTAAAAATTTCTCAAGAAATTTCTGACCATTCCAATTTAAAATAACAACGGCAACCTTCATAAATTAAACTGGTAAAAGGATGATTAACGGGGGTTTCTAAAATTATCATCGGCATTGCCGCCATAGTTATCCGGAACATTTTCTTCATCCAGATTCAATGATTGTGTATTTCTCTTATAGAGCAGTAGCTTCCATCGTACATTGGAGATCTCGCCCCGTGCTTCAGAATGGATCAACACAAATTTATTTGTTACCAGATCAGAGTTATAAAAAACGAAATTTTTATTTGACTGGCGGTTACTCGGATTCGTTAAGACCTGCGTTTTATCTACCAAAGAATAATATTCCCAGATCTCGTAAGGCAAAGCGCTGGGCTCGGTATAGTATTTTGTCCGTTGATCAGGAGCTCCGTATTGCAGATACACGCGTCCGCGATCGGTGTCAAATCCTTTTATTCCAAAAATATTGAACTCATTATTCACCTTTTTTACTTCGTCATAATAATTCAACCAGGCCATCTCCGGAGCAAGTGCATTCCGCGATTTCCAGAAATTGTAGAAATATTGCTGCATCAATTCCAATTCTTTTCCCTTCAATTGATTTTCGGAAAATTGAATTTCCGGTGGACTGGAGATCGGACGCAGACATTTAATATAATAACGGAGCGAATCAATATTTTTATAGACACTTACAAAGGTGTTGCTCACAGTAATGGATTTAATGTCATTAAAATCCAATGCCGCCAACTTATTAGTTCTCTGGATGAAGCATTTCTGTTGTGCATGAATTTTGTTCTCCTTATCTCTTACTTCCACCACCAGATTATAGTTTCCCGAAGGCAGTGATTCGATATTGAACTCCGACAATAAAATATTAACATCATTGGCTGTTTGCTTATTGAAACCACTGTAATCGTTCAGGCGGGTCTTGCTATCAAACGATTCAATAAAATAACTCACGATCATTTTTTCACCCTCACCCAACAACTTCTTCGCCAGATACATTTCTGTATAAAATTTGATCTTGCTGATGTTTTCCGGATAATAGGTAGAAACATAAGGCATCAGATCATAACCACTTTTAGTAAGGACGGTTGGAGTAACAGACTTGGTATACGATTCGAGCAACTGAATGGAAGAAATACCCATTATGACATCCGGAAACTCAATGGTTACAGGAACAGTGGTAACAAAAGGCTTGTCGTTCGGCTTATTTTTATCAGAAATGGACAATTCCATTTCATAAACCCCATTCGCAAGGGTATAGCGCTGCTGATCAATAAAATTGGGTAAGTTCTTTGTTGTATCTAATGCTTCCGGACTGCTCAATGAATATTTCTGAGCATTCTTTATCTCGCCATTTTGCTTAAAGGCAACAGAAATATCAACGGCTCCCTGAAACGTACCTTTCGCGTTCTTTACGAAAGTCAAGGTATTCCCGATCACAGAAATATACGTTTCTATATACGGACCCTTAGCGGGGGTGGTAAATGTGGCATAGGTTAAATAAGCTGTAACATTTGAAGAAATCAGGTTATTCGTGAATGCAACAAGACCTAAACACAAGATAATCAGGCACTTTTTCATAAACATACGTTTTTTTGTGTACTTACACATAACGGGGAAGTGCAACAAAGTTAATGAATAAAAGTATTTTTTGCACTTTTTTATTTTATAGAAAGAAAAAAATACTACTTTTGTTCCCGTTGGAGAAATGGCAGAGTGGTCGATTGCGGCAGTCTTGAAAACTGTTGACTGTAACAGGTCCTGGGGTTCGAATCCCTATTTCTCCGCAGAGTTTATTTCAAAGTACACCAAAAGCCTTTAAATCGTATGATTTAAAGGCTTTTTTGTTTTCGCACTTATCAATTCATTCACTAAATCTAATCGCTAAAGGGATAAATTCGGATGCCCGACTTTATCTAACGAAATTGACCCCGAATTATTCGGAAGCTCAATATTTAAAAGCAGTTCAGAATCTGAACATCTTGTTTAGCGATTTGTTTGGAATAAATTCAACACTTTAATAGATAGCGAAAATGAACAAAACATTCACCACTCTTTTTTTTGTAAGTAAGCATAAAATAACAGCATAAGTCACTTCTCCTTTTTATTGCCGAAATTTAACGAAGGACGAAGCAATACAAATGAAAATCTAAAAAAATAATTTGTTGTGTAACATTTGTCACTGAAATTGGAATACAGATAAACTACATTTGGCCAAAATCAGATAACATGAAACCTACAAACAGAATAAAAGTTTTCTTCGTACTTTTTATAATGTTAACAATTAAAATAAGTGCACAAATAGCTCCTTTTCAAATTGCTATTGAACCATTTAACATAAGTAGTCTGGGAGGTTTGCAAGCATTCGCATGGGGGCAGCATAATGGCAAATGGTTAATTATCGGAGGTCGTTTAGATGGATTGCATCTAAGACAACCTTTTGCTGCTTTTGATATCGCAGGTCATAATACGCAGTTGATTGTTATCGATCCTGTTGCACAGCAAAGATGGGTTGCTCCTCTTTCTTCTTTACCTGTTGGAATGCAAGAGCAATTCAGCTCTACCAATATGGAGTTTCATCAGCAAGGTGAATATCTATATTTGGCTGGTGGTTATGGTTATAGTAACACTTCTGCTGATCACATCACTTATCCGAATCTTAGTGCTGTAAAAGTTCCTGATGTTATTAATGCAATTATTGCAGGAACGGCTTTCACTTCATATTGCAGACAAATTACGGACACAATGCTTGCTGTTACTGGCGGCTATTTGAATAAAATTAATAACACTTATTATCTTACTGGTGGACAAAAATTTATTGGCCGGTACAATCCGATGGGACCTACTTTTGGTCCAGGATTTATTCAAATATATACAAATTCTATTCGTAAATTTAACATTATTGATGATGGAACAACCCTTTCCGTAAGCCACCTTTCATCCACAACCGATGCTACGAATCTGCATAGAAGAGATTACAATGTTGTACCTCAAATATTTCCAACAGGTGAAGAGGGTCTTACTGCATTTTCAGGCGTATTTCAGGTTGGAGTTGATTTGCCATTTTTAAATTGTGTAAATATTGATAGCGCAAGCTATATTGTAAACAATACATTTGCTCAATATTACAACCATTATCATTGTGCGCACATTCCGCTTTATAGTGCAAGTACAAATCAAATGCATACGGTGTTTTTTGGCGGTATAGCGCAATATTATGATAATTCAGGAACACTTGTGCAAGACAACAACGTGCCCTTTGTTAAAACGATTGCAAGGGTTACAAGAGATGGTTCCGGTTTAATGTCTGAATTCAAATTACCAATTGAAATGCCGGCATTATTGGGTGCAGGATCTGAATTCATTCAAATTGAAGGTTTACCACAATACAATAACGGAGTATTTAAATTAGATAACTTCACTGCCGATTCTACATTAGTTGGCTACATATATGGAGGAATCAGCAGTACAGCAGCAAATATTTTTTTTACAAACACGGGAATCGAAAGTAGTGCAAGTAGTCAACTTTTTAAAGTGTATGTTATAAAAAATTCTAACGTAGGAATACATGAACTGAACTCACAAAGTACAGGGACATTGCAAATGCAGGTATTTCCGAACCCCAATGATGGGAACTTTATTGTGAAATTTAATCTCAAAAAAGAGGTGCCTGTTACTGTTACAATCAATAATTCGAAAGGAGAATTACTTGACAGAAGCATTCTTAACACACTGAAATCAGGAGAGAATACATTTAGTAAGCGAATCGAAAATTTAACAAAAGGAGGTGTTTTTTTTGTTACAATTGAAACGAGCTATGAAAAAGCATCTCAAAAAATAATTGTTAATCCTTAACACATAAAGATCAACAGAAAATTTTATTTTTGTTTCTATAAAGCGTTCGCTGGCAAGAACAAATAATCAGAAGACTGAATGCTTATCAGCAACCTACCGAACAACTATTTTTTCATTAATCGATTCAGATTTTTATCAATGTATTTTTCTGAAGGCAGTAAGGACAGCTGGATGCGCCTCGCATAGGTGATGCTGTCTATAATGTCTTTCTGATGCTCTTCCACCAGATTTTTTTGATGCTCCACTTCTTTCTTTTGTGCTTCCACCACTTCCTTTTGATCAAAAATAATATC
>JBILYL010000261.1:0-4181 GCA_044377775.1 Bacteroidia bacterium | reverse complement strand
ACCGCGTTTAAAAGCCTCGTTATTCACTACAGGAAGCTCTTTCACTGGTCCCTCATAATTTACCTGAGGTAATTCTTTTTCTTTTTGAAACGAGATACAAGCAATACCTGCAACTATCATTCCTGTTCCTATTAAAACAAACTTTTTCATTGTATTGAGAATTAGTTGATAAGGGTAATTCAAATGCTGTGCCAAATCCTATGGAATACTTATACGGTGGCGCGTTGGATTTGTTTTCGGATTTTTAGTAAAAAGAGACTTTTTTGTCTGAAAACAACAAAAAAGGGAGCAAAATGCTCCCTTTTTGATCAATTTGATGCATTTATAGCTTAAACGACAATATTCACGATCTTATTGTGAACGATGATTATCTTTTTTGGAGTTTTGCCCTCTAAGTATTTTTGGGTTTGTTCTAAGGTTAAAATTTCCTGCTCAATTTGCTCTTTGGTCAATGACAGATCATATTCTTGAAAGAAGCGTGTTTTTCCATTGAACGAAACAGGATAATTGAATGTACTTTCTACCAAATACGATTCGTTTACTTCAGGGAACGTAGCGTAGGTGATACTTTCAGTATGACCCAACTTACTCCACAGTTCCTCTGCGATGTGAGGCGCATAAGGAGCGATGATGATTGCCAGGGGTTCAACTATTTCACGCTTGTTGCATTTCAGGTCTGTCAACTCATTAACACAGATCATGAAGTTACTCACGGAAGTATTGAAAGAAAAATTCTCGATGTCGTGAACGATTTTTTTGATGGTTCTGTGTAGTGTTTTCAGCTCCGGTTTTGAAGCGGGTTCATCACTAACATTAAACGCATCACCGTTGTGATATAATCTCCAAAGTTTACGAATGAAGTTGGAAACGCCGCTGATACCGCTAGTATTCCATGGTTTGCTTTGTTCCAATGGACCCAAAAACATTTCGTATAAGCGAAGGCAATCAGCACCTTGTTGTTCAACAATTGTATCTGGAGAAACCACATTCCATTTTGATTTGGACATCTTTTCTACTTCACTTCCGCAAATGTATTTACCGTCTTCTAAAATAAACTCTGCATTCTTATTTTCTTCTCTCCAGTTTTTGAATTCTTCAATATCAAGAATATTGTTGTTTACAATATTTACATCAACATGAAGAGGAGTAGTATCGTAATCTTTTTTTAAACCAAAAGAAACATATTTATTTGAAGTTCCAACCCTATACACAAAACTACTCACCCCCTGAATCATCCCTTGATTGATCAATTTTTTTGCTGGTTCACTTACAGGAATCAATCCCAGGTCATTCAAAAATTTTGTCCAGAAACGTACGTATAATAAATGTCCGGTTGCATGTTCGGCACCGCCAATATACAAGTCTACATTTTGCCAATAGTTAACAGCCTCTTTGCTAACAAATTCATTCCCGTTATGAGCATCCATATAGCGGAGGAAATACCATGAACTTCCTGCCCATCCCGGCATTGTTGAATATTCGTATTCAAATTGTCCTTTGTGTTTCCAGTTGGCAGCTCTTGCTAATGGCGGCTCACCCGTTTCAGTCGGTAAATATTTATCTACTTCCGGAAGTAATAAAGGCAATTCATTTTCATCCAAAACTTTCGGAATTCCATCCTGATAATAAACAGGAATCGGTTCACCCCAGTAGCGCTGACGACCAAAGATCGCATCACGCAAACGGAAATTTGTTTTTCCTTTTCCTAATCCTTGCTCTTCAATTTTGGAGATGGCTTTTTTCATTGCATCCTTCACTTCGAGACCGTTCAGGAAATCAGAATTAATTAATTTTCCTTCTTTCGCATCGTAGGATTCTTTCGACAGATCACCACCGGCAACCACTTCAATAATTGGAAGTTGAAAATGTTTTGCAAAGGCATAGTCGCGTGAGTCGTGTCCCGGAACAGCCATTACAGCGCCCGTTCCGTAGCCTGCCAGCACATAATCACCGATCCAGATCGGAATTTGTTTTCCGGTGAACGGGTGAAGTACAAATGCACCTGTGAATACTCCGGTGATCTTTTTTACATCTGCCATCCGTTCACGTTCACTGCGGTTTTTTGCGAAGGTGATGTATTCATCAACATCATTTTTTTGTTGAGGTGTAGTCAGTTGCGAAAGCAATTCATGTTCCGGAGCAAGTGTTACAAAAGAAACTCCGAAGATGGTATCCGGGCGGGTTGTAAATACTTCGATCACCGCATCTGAATTATGCACTTCGAATTTCAAACTCGTTCCTACACTTTTCCCTATCCAGTTGCGTTGCGCTTCTTTGATAGACTCTGTCCAATCTATTCCATCCAGATCATTCAGTAATCTATCCGCGTAAGCGGTGATGCGCAAACTCCACTGCTTCATCAACTTCCGTTCAACGGGATAACCGCCACGTTCAGAAACACCGTCTTTCACTTCTTCATTCGCTAAAACTGTCCCCAATTGCGGACACCAATTTACCATGGTATCACTCAGATATGCCAAGCGATGTTCGAGCAATAGGTCAGATTGTTCTTTTTCAGTAAGTGCATCGAAACCTTTTATTTTGGCGATAAGCGAAGAAATATTTTCCGCTTTGTTAGTTTCTGTATTGAACCAGGAATTAAAAAGTTGAATAAAGATCCACTGGGTCCATTTATAATAATCAGGATTTGAGGTTCTTACTTCACGCTCCCAGTCGAATGAAAATCCAATTTTATCTAATTGTTCACGGTATCGGGCGATGTTTGTTTTTGTAGTAATTTCAGGATGTTGTCCTGTTTGGATAGCATATTGTTCAGCTGGCAAACCAAACGAATCGTAACCCATGGGATGCAATACGTTGAAGCCTTTCAAGCGTTTGTAGCGGGCGAAAATATCTGAAGCGATATATCCTAACGGATGACCAACATGCAAGCCGGCACCACTTGGATAAGGGAACATGTCGAGCACATAATATTTAGGTTTGTTCGATTTATCTTCAGCACGAAATGTTTTATTTTTCGCCCAATAGGTTTGCCAGTTTTTTTCTACTTCTCTGAAATTGTATTCCATTATTATTTTTATTCTTTTTTTAGCGATGCGAATATACGAATAACCTGTTTTAAATTGTTTTTGGAATATGTATATTTGAGAAACTAAAATGTTATCATTATAAAAAATATATTTTAATTGGCGTATACTATAGCGGCCATTTCAAGAATTTTAACTGCTGAGATTGTAAAATTTATTCTATCTGTTGGAGGTTATTAACGTTTGATTGTTTATTTCAATTTCAAGAAAAGGAAAATAGTTCTTGCAATAGAGATAATTTAGCAGCAGAATTTAAGAGTCAACATTCATCTATCAACATTCAATACGTGTCAGATAAATATTCAAAACGTAGATTAACAGGTTCTTCCATTACAACAGTGGTGAGTCTTTCGCTGGTATTATTCATGTTGGGATTTTTAGGGATCATCATCCTCAATACGCGGAAATTGTCCGACAATTTCAAGGAAAACATTGGTGTTCAGGTGGTGATCAACGACAATGCAAAGGATGTGGATGTGCAGCATCTTATCAAAACACTAGACGCATCTGATTATGTAAAGTCTACACAATCGATCTCTAAAGAAGAAGCGGCAAAAAAACTACAGGAAGACATCGGAGAGGACTTTATTGATTTCCTTGGATTTAATCCTTTGTCGGCTTCCGTTACTGTTCGGCTAAAAGCCGAATATGCCAATGCCGACAGTTTAGCCTGGATAGAGCGGGAGTTGTTGGAAACCAATTTGGTGAAGGAAGTGATCTATCAAAAATCGTTGGTAAACAGCATCAACGAAAATGTAAAAACAATCAGTTTATGGGTGTTGATCATCAGCAGTGTATTGATGTTCATCGCGCTGGCATTGATCAACAATACGATCCGGTTATCGATTTACAGCAAGCGTTTTATTATTAAAACGATGCAATTGGTGGGGGCAACGCAAGGGTTTATCAGACGACCATTTGTGTTAAAAGGTATCCGTCATGGTATTTACGGAGCGGGCATCGCGATCGCGATGTTGATCGGTTTTCTGTTCTTCATTCAAAAACAATTGCCTGAGCTTGCAGAGCTTCAGGATCCGAATATGCTGGCATCTTTGTTCGGTATCGTAATTATGCTGGGGATCATTATTTCCTGGATCAGCACCTCGTTGGCGGTACGTAAGTACCTGCGACTAA
>JBILYL010000046.1:0-12319 GCA_044377775.1 Bacteroidia bacterium | reverse complement strand
CCTACTTTCAGGCAACGTTCCAGGTTCACAATGTCTCCAACATGCAATTCGCCAAGGTTGGTTTTTAAAAGTGTTTCTGCAATAGCAGTTACCGTATATGTATCATTTTGTATTCCAACTACTGTAAGACAAACGCCATTGTGAGCAATGCTTTGGTCGATTTTAAGTTCGTTTGTAAATGCAGTCTTTACCGTGAGATGTAAATTGCTTTGTTCTTTGTGGATTGCGGTAAGCTCTCCTGTTTCTTCTATGATTCCTGAAAACATAATTATTTGGCAGGATTTTCTCCTTCTTTGATCAGTTGAACAAACCCTTTCAATACGCGTGGTTTAATACCATCGATACGGATTTCGTTTACGATACATACATAAAAATAAGTTCCGTCAGTGCATTCCACTTTAGTATCTTGATTTTTTCCATCCCACAATACTTCAGGGTCATCAGTTGCAAACATCAACAATCCCCAGCGGTCGTATATTTTTATATCCACATCTTTTACATAACGCCAGTTTGGAAGTGGCGTAAAGAAATCATTTTTGTTATCCCCGTTCGGTGTGAACACATTTGGTAATTCATATTCAGGACAATTGTCGATACATATTTTATTAACGATCAGACTTTCATTCGGGATTATCGCAGAATCTACCGCAGTTACAGCATAGCATCCCGCAATAGAAGGTACTCCTTCGTAATAGTATACAGGCAGAGTATAGCTGGTGATACTCATGTCGGTGGTACTGTAAATAATTTGCAGCGGATCATTCACCGTTGGAGCAAAATAAATATTTATTTGTACCGCATCGTTGCTGCAATATGTATTAGGATTGATCCAGTTGATAATGTTTTGAATCACATCACAATCTGTCACCACATCAAATGTTGGTTGGCAGGGCGGAATGATGTCGACAGGCATTTCACATTTTATCTGTGAAAAATTATGTAATGGTTTTGGTAAGGTCGGGTCAGAATATTCACCCGTACTCATTACTTTATAACAGTATTCCACTTCATTAATTAATGCAGTATCGGTATAGGTTTGCAAACTGGTACTGTCGATCAAGTTGAAAACAGTTGAACCCGGAGTTGTTTCTCGGTAGATAAAATACTTGTAGTTATTCCATGGAACAAATTGCTGCCAGGATAAATTGACTTTCTTATCGGCAGGAGTAGAGGATAAAAATACAGAGGAAGCTGTAGGTGTTGACCCTTTTAATATTCCGTTCGAATAAAAATCAACACGATAGGTATAGGGCGTGCCTTGTGTATTTAATGCGCTGCTGACATAGCCTGTATCCGTCATTTGCCAGTATGCAGCATAGTTATAACTTGCTTCAAGTGCGAATGCACCTGCAACAGGATTAAATCCGGTAGCTCTCATCAATCGGTATTCATAAGGAGGCGGATTTACCAATGTATCTAAGTTGGTTGTTGTGGCAACAGGTTTTACCCAATGCGTCCAGATCGAATCACTAGCACCGGTACTCATAACACTTACATTGGTAATGATTGGTACATCGCGGACCAATTGTGCACAAACATTATCTGAGGCGATACTTTGAGATCCATCGACATAATAAGCTACAATGATATAAGAGTAATCAACGCCATTGGTTAAGCCGGCTCCGCCATTGTTATCTGTAAAAGTTGTAATGTCATAATTGGTTGTCCCGATCAATGTATAGCCGGTATAACTCGGAACTCCCGTTTCACAAGGACCAGGTGTCCATGGGTCACAAGTGTTTTTGCGATAGACATAATATTTTATGAGAGGATTGCTTCCTAATGTATCGCAAATGGCATCGTTCCAGTTAAGAATAATACTTGATCCGCTTGGAGTTGCTGTTAATCCGGTGATAGGAGGAGCAATAACGCGGATGAACATCGATTCGTAATTCACTAGAGGAATCGTGATGTCACCATCTGTAGCTTTAAAAGTAACCATGTAAGGTAATAATTGAACCTGTGTACAACTTGGGTTCCAGTTAAATGTTCCGGAAGCGGTTCCTATTCCGGATAGGGAAGTAAACGTTGCAGGAGGAGTGAAGGATGGTAATAAAGGACCTCCGTTAGCGGTTAATGTTAATACGTTGGCTTGTGCATCGGTGGCGTTAACATTGAAGTTTAAGTTGGTGCCGGCAACTACGCAGGTATCTCGGAGATTATCAATTTGAGGAGGTGTATTCGAACATGAACCTACCGTAATTTGCATGTCGCGTAATACGGAACCAATGTAATAGCGGAGGTTTGTCCCCGGAAGTAAACGATACTCTTTAATGATGATTGCAACGTTATACTGACAAATCATTGGTGGAACGCACCAAACAAGATCTCCGGAAAGGGGATCAATGCTGCTTGAATTCATGTTCGGTGGAAAGGTCCATCCGAGAATCGGTGTGCCGTTAGCATAACAAACACTTAAGCTGTAATGTAAACTGTCGCCATCCGCATCATATGCACCCGGGTTGTGTTCAAAGCAAACACCCACACAGGCATCGTCAATAGGGGGATTTAATAATGTCGGAGAATTGTTCTGGCCTAAAAAAGGAGAGATAACTAACTCCGATCGTAAAAAGAAGGAAGCGTCATCTGAAGATCCGGGAATGTTACAAATGCCCGAATTTCTATTCCGGTCTTCCATGGAAATTATATAATTTCCCGGACCGTCATAATTGTGTTCAGCGATGTAAACATTGTAACGGGTATCGGGAGTGAGAAGAATACCATCGTGTGTGGAAAGGCAATTGATACTCGGGCCGTTTACTCGGGCAACATTTGTTACGCTGTCTCCGTCACCGAAAAGGATCGCATCTAATTCACATTTATCTGTTCCGCCCGTTCCAACCCATTTTGTATACGTAGTTACGGTAATACGGTATTTGTATGGATGATCAGCGTCCCCGATATATTCATAGGTGATTTCGCCTGCACGGTTATGTGTGGCAAAAGCAGTTGAAATGCCTGCAAAAAGAATAACAAAAAATAAGGTAATTTTTTTCATTAACACCATTTCTTCTATGATACAGAACTCTAAAGTATGTATTTTATTTCAGGGACACAATTAAATAAATCAAAAGGGGATGAAAAATAGTTAATAGTTGATTACCTGCTCGGACATATTCGCGGGTAATTCGCGATAATCGTATTGCTGAGTTCGCAACTGAGGTTCAAACCCTGCTTCTGTAATTGCATCCTGGATACCTTTCGCGGTAAAGCGATGTGGTGCTCCTGCAGCCGAAACAACATTTTCCTCCAGCATAATACTTCCAAAATCATTGGCTCCGGCATGTAAACACAGTTTCGCCACATCTTTCCCTACGGTCAGCCAGCTTGCCTGAATGTTGATAATGTTAGGAAGCATGATCCTGCTCATTGCGATCATTCGGATATACTCATCGCCACTCACATTGTTGGTAATTCCTTTGTGTCGTTTTAATAAGGTGCCATCATCCATAAAAGGCCATGGAATAAAGGCAAGAAAGCCTTTCGACTCTGCCGGCTTTTCGCTTTGCACCTGACGGATCATTACTAAATGCTCAAAGCGCTCTTCGATGGTTTCGATGTGTCCGAACATCATTGTTCCTGAAGTGGTTATATTCAGTTGATGAGCAGCACGCATTACATCCAGCCATTCGCGGCCGGTACATTTCCCTTTGGAGATCAACCTGCGGACACGGTCATTTAATATTTCGGCACCGGCACCCGGCAAGCTATCCATACCGGCTTCTTTCAGTGCTTTTAATACTTCGGTATGACTTGATTTTTCTAATTTGGTGATGTGCGCAATTTCCGGTGGTCCGAGTGCGTGAAGCTTAATGGCAGGGTATAAGCGTTTGATGGCCCTGAAGGTGTCAGCATAAAACTTTAATCCTAATTCAGGATGATGACCGCCCTGAAGTAACAATTGGTCACCGCCAAATTTAATGGTTTCATCAATTTTTGTTTTGTATGTTTCAATATCTGTGATATACGATTCTTTGTGTCCGGGTATGCGATAGAAATTACAAAATTTGCAATTTGCGATACATACATTAGTGGTATTCACATTTCTGTCGATCTGCCAGGTTACTTTCCCGGGTTTCCCGTTGGAAGGTATGGAATCGGGTTTCTGGATCTTGCGCAATTCATTGGCAACAAACATTAATTCAGCAGTAGGTGCATTTTTAAATAAAAAAACACCTTCCGCTTCTGTCAGAAACTCAAAATTCAAAGCACGCTTAAGTAGTTGTTCTGTATTCATTATATATATGTTTTTAAAAGAGAATTCAGTGCTCTCTTTTAATGTAACGGTTTTGTAAATTCTTTTACTATATTTACTTTCTCAAAAGTAGAAATTATATGACCAACATCTCCAAAAAATCTACAATAAATAACAATGATAATGTTGTTTTGTTGTGTAGTAAGAATAATAGTTTTAATAACTATGGTTTAACAAAAGCCGAAATCGTTTATATCAAGAATGAAATAAATAAACACGATAAAAAATCTGTTTGTGTTAATCAACTGCACCGTCTGGTGATCGTTCAGTTGGTGGATGTAAAAAAAGAAAAGTATCAAACAGTTGAAGCATTAAGAAAAGCTTCAAGCACGATCCATAGCTGGATCACTGACGCTAAAATAGAAACAATTTCAGTAGTTGATGTGGAAGCGAATGCGGATGAAACGCTTGCTTTTGCCGAAGGATTAGCATTGAGCAATTATCAGTTTTTAAAATATAAGAAAGAAAAGAACAAAGAGACACATTCCTTAAAATCGATTTCTATTGTTTCAAAAAGCCTTTCTGTTAAGCAAATCGAGGAGTTGAATATTGTTGTGGAGGCAACTTGTATCTCCAGAACATTGGTGAATGAGCCGGTTAATTTTTTAACTGCAACTCAATTGTCGAAAGAGTTCAGAAAGCTTGGTAAAGAAGCCGGATTTAATGTGGAGGTGTTCAATAAAGAAAAGATCAAGGCATTAAAAATGGGTGGATTGTTATCCGTGAATTTAGGAAGTATTGAACCGCCTACATTCAGTATTATGGAATACAAGCCGCGCAATGCAAAAAATAAAAAACCAATTATATTAGTAGGTAAAGGTGTGGTTTACGATACCGGAGGGTTAAGTTTGAAGCCTACGCCAAACAGTATGGATATGATGAAGTGCGACATGGCAGGTTCTGCAGCAGTTGCTGGTACAATGTATGCGATCGCCAAAGCAAAATTGTCGGTTCATGTGATCGGTTTGGTTCCGGCTACGGATAACCGTCCCGGAGAAAACGCATATGTTCCCGGAGATGTGATCACGATGTATAATGGTATGACAGTGGAAATGCTGAATGCTGATGCGGAAGGTCGCATGATCTTAGGAGATGCCTTGGCTTACGCACAGAAATACAATCCTGAATTGGTGATCGATCTTGCTACATTAACTGGAGCGGCTGTTGCAGCTATTGGTACATCTGGAATTGTTGCGATGGGAACAGCTGATGAAGCAACAAAAAATAAATTAAAACAAAGCGGAAATAACGTATTTGAACGTTTGGCTGAAATGCCTTTCTGGGATGATTACGATGAAATGATCAAATCGGATATTGCCGACATGAAAAACTTGGGCGGTCCGTATGCAGGAAGTATTACTGCCGGAAAATTTTTGGCTCGCTACATAAATTACCCCTGGATGCACCTTGATATAGCTGGTCCGGCTTTTTTAACATCTAGAGATAATTACAGAGTAAAAGGCGGCACAGGAGTTGGAGTAAGATTGCTGTTCGACTTTTTAAAAAATAACGCATAAACCTATTTTCGAATGAGACTAGTCAACTACTCCTTTCTCATTTTTATTGTTTTTCTTTTTGCGGCATTTCAACTGCCTCAGAAACGGTTGTCACTTCTTGTCGCGGAGTACGATGACAATGCCGCAGTGAATCATTTACAACATCTTGTGAATTATGTTTTTGTTGACGGAGCAATGGTTTCCAGAGAAACAATTGTTTCTCTTCCCACTCAAAAAGCCGGAGTAAAAGGTAATTATGTACGTTTCGATTTAGGAAAAAACAGAATTTACCGCAACCGTTATGTCGTTACCGGAATCGGAAATGTGATCGATATCAAAACCAAGAAATTATTAGTTGAGGAGCGCGGTGATTTTGTTGCTTTCAGTGGCGACAGTATTGTCTTTCATACGAATGATATATTCAAAGGAAAATATTATTCGGTATTAAATCTGAAGACAGAGAAATTCGGAAAGGTAGAGAATGCCAACTATAATCCTTTGCCTCGACCTGATGTGGAGGTGGATGAAACGACAAAACCTTTTGGCATTTCAGCTTATTATGTAAACGGGAAACAGGATATATTGGTGAAAGATGCAGGATATGGTGAAGCGCAACCACTTTTGGGTGATGATGTAAAGCGTAAGTTTCAAATTTTCTGGTTAGACAACAGTTCTTTTTTATATGCTAATTTTTCGAAGAACCAGCAGGCTGCAACCATCTATAAAGTTCACATCAATAAAACAATTGAAAAGGTAGCAGAGATAACAGAAATACCTGCAACGGCTCAAAGTGCATCCTTCGAATTTTCTACTGCCGGAGCAATCATTTATTTATGCGGTAAAGGCCGGTTTGAAATCGATCTGAAAAAAAAGCTGGCAACAAAACTTTTGTTTGAGCCGATCGGAAATAACTTTTTTGTTGAAGCAGATGAAAATCCCAAATACGGAAGAGCCATAAAATACGAAACCGCAGAAGCAGGTAAAAAATGGTGTCGTTTAGACAATGCGAAAACGACAGCAGGTTATGCTGCCTTTCAAAATGATATTGTAATGGGTCCCGATCGCTACCCGCAGGGAGTTGTTGTTTGGAATGCCTTTACAAAAAAATGGACAAGTTTGGATGTTACTTCACTGAGTGATATTATCGGCTGGGTGGAAGAGTGAGTTCAAAGTTCAAAGTTGGAAAGTTCAAAAGTTGTTGTACGAACCGACTTTTATTTTTATCCAAGCAACCAATTAAAATTTACCTTTGTAATTCTTTGAATGGCTTAAAGTATAGTTTAGAACAGAAATCAAAAACTTTAAACTTTGGACTTTCAAACTTTAAACTTATAGTATGTCAGACGAAAAAATAATTGTCGGAATTTCACAAGGTGATATCAATGGAATAGGATTGGAAGTGATCATCAAAACCTTTTTAGATCCGCAAATGCTTGAAATCTGCACGCCTGTAGTTTTCAGTTCGATGAAAACCGCGAGTTTTCATCGTAAGGCATTGAACATTGAAGATTTTAGTTTTAATCAGATCAAGGAACTTTCGGAGATCAACCACAAACGTGCAAATCTCATTAATGTATACGAAGAAGATGTTAATATTGAGCTTGGTAAACAAACCGAAGCAGGAGGTAAATACGCTTTCAAATCGTTGGAAGCCGCTGCATACGCCTTGGCGCAGGGTAAAATAGATGTACTTGTAACAGCTCCTATAAACAAAGAAAATATTCAATCAGAAGATTTTAAATTTCCCGGGCATACAGAATATTTAGATGATAAATTCGGAGACGGGAATAGCCTCATGTTTTTGGTGAGCAATACATTGAAAGTGGCGGTTGTAACCGGACATATCCCGGTAACTAAAGTTGCTCAGGAACTGACACAGGAAAAGATTATTAAAAAAATACGAACGCTAAATCAGTCGTTGATCCAGGATTTTGAGATCCGAAAACCGAAGATCGCAGTATTGGGATTGAACCCGCATGCGGGAGATAACGGAGTAATCGGGGATGAGGAAAAAAATATTATCATTCCTGCAATCAATCAGTTGAAGGAGGAAGGGATGTTGGTTTACGGACCGTATCCTGCCGATGGTTTTTTCGGCAACGAATCCTACAAAAATTTTGACGCAGTTTTAGCGATGTACCACGATCAGGGATTGATACCGTTTAAAACGATCGCATTTAATTCGGGTGTTAATTTTACTGCCGGATTGCCGGTTGTAAGAACATCACCGGACCACGGAACGGCTTATGATATAGCAGGAAAGAATATCGCATCCGAAGAATCGTTCCGGAGAGCGATCTATACGGCCATCGATATTTATAAAGTTAGAAAGCTTTATAAAGAGATCTCTGCCAATCCATTAAAAATAAATCCAATAAAAAGAGAGCGTTAGAAGAACCCTTCTTTGTTTTTTACCTATTAAATGCGTTTTTCCTATTAAAAGGACCCAAAAACCTGCAGTCGGATCAATTTTAATTGATTTAGAACCTGCTGGCGCATTTTAAAATCGGAATACTTTATTCTTTTGTCCTTAAAATTGCTCGATTTATAGATAAAAATCATGCAAAAAGAGTATTTTTATTCGTTTTTTGTATCAAAACGACTAAAATAACATCAAAATTAATTTCATTCAAAGCTTTGAAGTAAGGCAGAATTTTTTACCTTTGCCCTCTTTCTTAAAAACTTGGAAAAAATGCAGACCAGAAAAGAGTATATCATTCAGTTTGTAGGGTTGAGCTTAGGCTTGCATGAATATAAGTTTGAGGTGGGTGATTCGTTCTTTAAAGACTTTGAATATTCGGAGATCAAGCAAGCAAATATTGTTGTGAATCTGAAATTACTAAAACAATCGCAAATGATGGTTTTAGAATTTGAGATCGGAGGAACAGTAAAAGCGGAGTGTGATCTGTGTACCGGAGAATTTGATCTTCCCCTGAATGGCACACATAAGTTGATTGTGAAAGTAGGAGGAAGTGATACAGGGAATGAGGATGATGATATCATCACCATTGCTGCCAACGAACACGAGTTGGATCTTACGCAATACATATATGAATATATTACGCTTACATTGCCAATCAAACGGGTTCATCCTTTAGATAAAAAAGGAAACAGTACGTGCGATAAAGATGTTCTGAACAAGCTGGAGGAGTTTATCACAGAAGAGGAGAAAGACGAAGAAGAAAATATTGACCCACGTTGGGACAACCTGAAAAACATAAAATTAAATTAGTAAACAGTAAAATTAAAAATCAATAATTCTAAAATTTATAAACAATGCCACATCCAAAGCGAAAATTATCGAGAAGTAGAAGAGATAGCCGTAGAGGTCACGACAAAGCAGTAGCGTCAACATTATCTACATGTTCAAACTGTGGAGCACCAACATTGTATCACCGTGTTTGCGGAGAGTGTGGGTACTACAAAGGAAAATTAGCAGTAGAGAAAAAAGTTTCTGCATAGTATTTAGTGATTGCGAAAAAACGAATTGCCGGTTCACAAATACTTCGCAATTCGTAAATATTCGTAATTCGTACTTTAGTATTAATTCGTAATTCGAAGGAGTTTATGAAGATAGGTATAGATATTATGGGCGGTGATTTTGCACCGGATGCAACTGTGTCCGGAGCTGTATTAGCTTATAATGAACTACCCAAAGATGTTCGCCTTGTTTTAATTGGCGACCAGGATCAGATTCTTGCCGGACTTGCTAATGAAGGTGCTGATGCAAGCAATTTTGATATTGTACATACTACCGAAATAATAGGTATGGGCGAACACCCTACTAAAGCGTTTAGTCAGAAACCCAATTCTAGCATTAGTGTTGGGTTTCATCTTTTAAAAGAGGGTAAGATAGATGGATTTGCCAGCAATGGTAACACAGGAGCAATGCTTGTCGGTTCCATGTTCAGTGTTAAAGCTGTACCCGGAGTTATCCGTCCTTGTATCACTTCGCTTCTTCCAAAAGAAAACGGAGGGATCGGACTTATTCTTGATGTTGGTTCAAATGCTGACTGTAAGCCGGATGTGTTGTATCAATTCGGTGTGTTGGGTTCTATTTTTGCTGAACACGTTTATGGCATAAAAAATCCAAGAGTTGCTTTGCTTAATATTGGCGAAGAACCGGAGAAAGGGAATCTTGTTGCTCAAGCAGCACACGCTTTAATGAAAGATTCAAAAGATTTTAATTTTATCGGTAATGTAGAAGGACGCGACCTTTTTAACGACCAGACAGACGTTACCGTTTGTGATGGTTTTACAGGGAATGTTGTTTTGAAACAAGCCGAAGCATTATATACAATGATCCGGAAACGTAAAATAAACGATGAATATTTTGATCGTTTTAATTACGAAAATTATGGAGGAACTCCTGTTTTAGGAATTAATTCAACTGTCATTATCGGACATGGAATTTCAAATAAAATTGCCGTAAAGAATATGCTCTTGCTTACAAAGAGTATCATCGAAGCAAACCTTACGGAAAAAATTAAACTCGCATTTCAATAATGAAAACTACTGCTGCAATTACGGCTGTTGCCGGATATGTACCCGATTATATTCTCTCTAATTCTGAATTAGAGAAGCTTGTTCCAACTACTTCTGAGTGGATTGAAACACGTACAGGAATTAAAGAGCGCAGAATATTAAAGGGAGAAGGTTTAGGCACTTCCGATATGTGTGTGCAGGCAATTGAATTGCTTTTAAAAAAACGCGGTATCTCTGCTTTAGAAATTGATATGATCATTGTTGGAACAGTAACACCTGATTATGTATTCCCTTCTACTTCAAATGTTATCTGTGATAAAATTGGCGCAACAAATGCCTGGGGCTTTGACCTTTCGGCTGCATGTTCCGGTTTCGTATATGGATTATCAACCGGAGCACAATTTATTGAAACCGGAAAATATAAAAAAGTAATCGTTGTTGGTGCTGATAAAATGTCGGCAATCTTAGATTATACAGATCGTTCGACATGTATCATCTTTGGTGATGGTGCAGGTTGTGTTTTGTTAGAACCGAATACAGAAGGATTGGGTTTACAAGATTCGATTCTGAAGGCGGATGGTTCAGGAAGAAAATATTTACACCAGAAAGCAGGTGGTTCAGTTAAACCACCAAGTCATGAAACTATTGATGCGAAAGAACACTATGTTTTTCAGGATGGTCAGCCGGTTTTTAAACGTGCTGTTGTGGGTATGGCTGATGTAAGTGCTGAAATTATGGAACGCAATAATCTGACATCAGATGATGTTGCGTGGTTAGTACCGCATCAGGCAAACAAGCGCATTATTGATGCGACTGCAGAACGTATGGGATTGTCACCTGAAAAGGTAATGTTGAATATTCAGAAATACGGAAATACAACCGGAGGAACAATTCCTTTGTGTTTGTGGGATTATGAAAAGCAATTAAAAAAAGGTGATAATATTGTGATCTCTACTTTTGGTGCCGGATTTACCTGGGGTGCTATTTATTTAAAGTGGGCTTACGATGGCAATAAATAGGTAATGAATTAATTTTAACAAATAATAAAGTACAGATAGCGAAGAGAAAAAACAGATTTACATATTTTGACAGTTTATAAAAATTGTTTAATACGTGTGATCATCATTTTCGATTCATTGTCTTTTTAAATAATAAATAAATCTCTAAAAATAATAAGAATGAAACTGAACGAAATTCAAGATTTGATCAAGTTTGTAGCAAAGTCTGGCGTGAGCGAGGTAGAGTTGGAAACCAAAGATGTAAAAATTGTTATTAAAACACCTGCAGGTAGAAAAGAACAAGTGTTTGTTCAATCAACCCCTGTTGCTCCGTCAGTAATTCAATCTGCTCCGGTAGCACAATACGTTGCAAATTCTGCTGCTGATTTAAAAGCACCTGAAGTAAAAGCTGCTGTAAGTGATGATGCAAAATACATTACAGTGAAATCTCCAATGATCGGAACGTTCTACCGTTCTTCGTCTCCTGATAAACCATCATTTGTAAATGTTGGTGATGAGGTGGCAAATGGAAAAGTTATCTGCATCATCGAAGCGATGAAATTATTCAATGAAATTGAATCGGAAGTAAAAGGTAAAATTGTAAAGGTGTTGGTTGATGATGCAACACCTGTTGAGTATGATCAACCATTGTTTTTAGTTGACCCTAGCTAATTTTGAAATTTGGAAATGCATTAACGGGGAAATGGTAATTCCATTTTCAATTAATTGACATTTCATTTTCAGATCTTCAAATTTTTTTAATTTTCAAATTGAAACCATGTTCAAAAAGATATTAATAGCAAACAGAGGAGAAATTGCTTTACGCATTATTCGTACCTGTAAGGAAATGGGAATTAAAACGGTTGCTGTTTATTCAACTGCCGACAAGGATTCATTGCATGTTAAATTTGCAGATGAAGCAGTTTGTATCGGACCTCCTCCTAGCAAAGATTCCTATTTAAATATTCCGAATATTATTTCGGCAGCAGAGATCACCAATGCGGATGCGATCCATCCTGGTTATGGTTTTCTTTCTGAGAATGCTAAATTTTCAAAGATCTGCCAGGAGCATAACATAAAATTTA
>JBILYL010000079.1:0-9416 GCA_044377775.1 Bacteroidia bacterium | reverse complement strand
TATGTGTTTTCTTATATTGGTACACAAGCAGACAAATTGCCTGAAGCGATGGCTGGAATGATGGACCTTGTCAACAACATGCCAAAAGCGGAAAACAATTTTAATGCGTCAAAAGAATCAATCATACAAGGAATACGAACTGAACGCATTACGAAAGCAAACATTTTGTTTAATTACGAAAATGCAATTCGACTGGGTAACGATTACGATATCAGAAAAGATATATACGCTCGTGTTCCTATGATTACGTTTGAAGAATTAAAATCTTTCGAAGAAAATCATATAAAAAACAAGAAATATACAATTCTCGTAATAGGAAAAAAGGAGAATTTAGATATTAAAACTCTTGAAAAATATGGCACTGTAAAATTCCTGGAATTAGAGGAAATTTTCGGATACTAATCTTTACAACCCTATTAACGATTTTCCGGCAGGCTCGAAATTACTTTTCATGCCTGCCGGATTTTTTTATTATAAGGTGAGAATTTGATCCTTTAATCAAAGTGCCAAGACATTAAAATTTGCCTCTTTTTTAATTCAAAATGTTATATTTGCATCTCTTAACTAAACAGAGAACATTTAACCCTAATTCTTTCAAACTTTAAACGATAATTAACATGAGCAAAATTAAAGTAGCAAATCCAGTAGTAGAACTTGATGGCGATGAAATGACTCGTATCATCTGGAAATTCATAAAAGATAAACTGATCCTTCCTTATCTGGATCTGGATATTAAATACTTTGATTTAGGTGTTGAACACCGCGATGCTACTAACGATCAAGTTACAATTGATTCTGCTGAAGCAATTAAAAAATATAATGTTGGTATTAAATGTGCAACTATCACTCCGGATGAAGAGCGTGTGGTAGAGTTCAAATTAAAACAAATGTGGAAATCACCAAATGGAACTATCCGTAACATTTTGGATGGAACCGTTTTCCGTGAGCCAATCGTTTGTAAAAACGTTCCAAGATTAGTTCCAAACTGGACTGCTCCTATTTGTATCGGACGTCACGCATTTGGAGACCAATACCGTGCAACTGATTTCGTTACAAAAGGAAAAGGAAAGTTAACCGTTAGCTTCACTCCGGAAGACGGAAGCGCACCTCAAAGTTTTGAAGTTTTCAACTTTAAAGGTGATGGTGTTGCGATGACGATGTATAATACAGATGAATCGATCAAAGGATTTGCTCACTCTTGTTTCAACACAGCGTTAGCAAAAAAATGGCCATTATACTTATCAACCAAAAATACCATCTTAAAAAAATACGATGGTCGTTTCAAAGATATTTTCGAAGAAATTTACCAAGCTGATTACAAAGCTAAATTTGCAGCAGCTGGTATTGTTTATGAGCACCGCTTAATTGACGATATGGTTGCTTCCGCATTAAAATGGAATGGAAACTTTGTGTGGGCTTGTAAAAATTATGATGGTGATGTTCAATCCGATACCGTTGCACAAGGATTTGGTTCACTAGGATTAATGACTTCTGTTTTGGTAACACCGGACGGTAAGACAATGGAAGCAGAAGCTGCTCATGGAACCGTTACGCGTCACTTCCGTGACCACCAAGCTGGAAAACCTACATCTACAAATCCGATCGCATCTATTTTTGCATGGACACGTGGATTAGAATTCCGTGGAAAATTAGATGGCAATCAAGAATTGATCAATTTCTGTCATGCTCTTGAGCAAGTATGTGTGGAAACGGTTGAGTCTGGTAAAATGACCAAAGATTTAGCAGTTTGTATCCATGGAAACAAAGTAACTCATGGTGAACATTATTTATATACAGAAGAGTTTTTAACTGCTTTAGACAGCAATTTAAAAACAAAATTGGGCAAGTAATTCATTGCTTTGAATCATTGCAAAAAAAAGACGCACCTTCACGATGCGTCTTTTTTTGTTTTAGGATTTATACTATATTTGCCGCGTTTAACTTAAAAAAATATAAAATGGGAATGATGAAAGAATTTAAAGACTTTGCAATGAAAGGCAATGTTGTTGATCTGGCAATTGGTGTTGTTATTGGTGGTGCATTTGGTAAAATCGTAAGTTCATTAATTGATGATGTAATTACACCTCTTTTATTAAAACCGGCATTAGAAGCAGCACATGTTTCTAACCTTGCTGAACTAACTGTTTTTGGCTCTGTTAAATACGGAAGCTTCCTTTCTGCGATCATCAACTTTATTATTGTTGCATTTGTATTATTTATGATCATAAAAGGAATGAATGCTGCAAAGAAAAAGCAAGAAGCGACAGCTACACCTGTAGCACCTGCAGGACCTTCGCAAGAACAATTATTAACGGAGATCCGCGATTTATTAAAAAAATAATTATTTATGAAAAAATTAATTCTATTGCTAGTAACAATTACCGTTACCGGCATATCCTATTCACAAGCCGTTGATACAACAAAATCAGAACCTAAGAATTGGAAAAAAGGTGGTATGACCGGTTTGAATTTCACACAATCCAGTTTCACAAATTGGGCTGCAGGTGGAGAAAATGCATTTTCTGCAACTGCATTAACAACCTTATTTGCAAATTACAAAAAAGACAAATGGACTTGGGACAACAACATCGATCTGGCTTACGGTTTATTAAAATCAGGAAATGATAAGGTTCGTAAAAATGAAGATAAAATAGATTTCACTTCCAAACTTGGTCGTTATGCATTTTATGATCATTGGTATTATACTGCACTTATTAATTTCAAAAGTCAGTTTGATGATGGATATAATCTTCCCAATGATTCAAATATCGTTTCCCATTTTATGGCACCCGGTTATGTTATAGGTGCAATTGGACTTGATTACAAAACAAAAGACAACAGCTTTTCTGTGTTCATCTCACCGGTTACGTCAAAAACCGTAATCGTGAATGACCAAAGACTTGCTAACGATGGTGCTTATGGTGTAACAGCTGCAGAATATGATAGCGTTGGTGGAGTATATGTTATTGTAAAAAATGGTGAAATGATTAATAGTCAGTTTGGTGGATATCTGAAAATTGCCTTCAAAAAGGATATCATGAAAAATGTAAACCTTGCTACTAAACTTGAACTATTCAGCAACTATCTAAAAGATCCACAAAACATTCAAGTGAACTGGGAGCTTTTGCTTTCGATGAAGGTGAACAAACTAATCACGGCCAGCATAAGTACCAACATGATCTATGATCATAACATTCCTGTTCCAGTTACTGAAACGGTAAATGGAGTGGTCATAAACAGAACGGGACCAAGACTTCAATTTAAAGAAGTGTTAGCAATTGGTGTTTCTTACAAATTTTAACTTAACACTCCGGCTTTTAGTCCCCTTCTCTTCGGAAGGGGACTTTTTTTTACAAATGAACTGAAGTAAAAGAAATAACAAAATCGTGAAACTAAAGTAACAATGGTCTTATATTTGCTTAAAGGATTTCTATGAAAAATATCATACCACTTTTCTTTCTTCTTCTATCCTGTTTCCCTTCAGCAGCGCAGGAAGAAATGAAGGGTACTGTTAAGGTAAAGAAAAACGGAAAAATATTTAATGTTTTTTTCGACAATGTCAACAACCGGTTAGTCGGTAAAGATTATTATGGTAATATTTTAGATTCAGCAATAGTATCCTTTGACGTAAAGGTTATCATTAAAGGAATTGAAATAAAAGAAAGTGTTACTGGAAATACACTTTCCGGATCAATGCAAAACCGTATAAACAGAGCAGACAGCGGAACGACACTTTTTTTTACAAATGTAATAGTAAAAGAAAAAAAAGGAAAACCATTCGACTGGCCTAATTTCAATACCAAGATCGGATTTGTATTTGAAAAAGAAGAGTAAAGATCACGTTCTTTATTATTCGAAAAAATCTTTATTGAAATTTACCAGATACAGTTTTTCTGAAGCCCGCGATACAGCTGTATATAACCATCGCAGATATTCCGTATTGATCATCTCATCCGTAAGATAGCCTTGCTCAACAAACACACACGGCCACTGTCCACCTTGCGCTTTATGACACGTTATCGCGTAAGCAAATTTAACTTGCAAGGCATTAAAAAATCCATCCTCCTTCACTTTTTTTAATCGCAATCTTTTATCTGCGATATCACCATAATCGGCTGAAACGGACTCATACAAACGCTTATTTTCTTCTTGTGAAAGCGCAGGGGCATCACTCATAATTGTATCCAACAATAACCGCGTTTCTAATTCGGGTTCATCCGGATAATCAATCATCCGCATTCTTACATCGGCAAATCGGAAGCCATGTATTTCCTGAATCCTACCGATACTTGTAAGTTGAATAATATCACCGTTAGCAATAAACCCCGCTTTAGATTCCTCAGGAAGCCAGAAATAATTATTCTTTACAACCATCATTAAATCACCTGCCGATAACTCATTTTCCTGCCAGCGGATACGTGCCCTTATTTGTTGATTAAAGATATTCGCTCGTTTATTCGACCTGCAAATAACCATAGATTCCTCCGCACCATATTTTGAATAAGCACTGTTCAACGCATCTTCCAACTCATCGCCACCCAAACGAATTACATCCTTGAACCCTTCTAATAAAAAATGTGGCTTATTCCCTGTCTTATTTTTAATCTGGTTCCGAATTTCCGTTGCGTTTGTCAGGATGCCCGAATCACCGGCCTGCCTTACCACTTCTGTCAATTCGAACCAATCCAACTGAAAAGAATAAGATGCTTTCAAAAAATCAATATCAAGAGCCGGACTTACATCTAAACCTACAGGAGGCAATTGCGCAGTATCACCAATAAAAAGCAATTTGCAATTATTCCCATTAAAAACATAGGAGATCAGATCGTCCAACAAACTTCCTCCACCAAACATTCCACTGTTATTTAATCCTCCTGAATTAGATATCATTGAAGATTCGTCTACAATAAAAATAGTATCCGTATGTAAATTTTGTTGAAGAGTAAATGCCAATCCTTCCGAGCTTTCCGGTTTACGGTAATAAATTTTTTTGTGAATGGTTAATGCTTGTTTTCCGGTATAATTAGAAAGGACTTTTGCGGCCCTTCCTGTTGGAGCCAACAAAACAGTTTTACCATTTACAGAGGGCATGCTTTTAACCAATGAACGAACGATTGTTGTTTTTCCCGTTCCGGCATAGCCTTTTAACACAAAGATCTGATCTGAATTTTTATTAAGAATAAATTCCGATAGTTTTATAAATAATGTTCGCTGCCCACTTGTTGTTTCAAATGGAAAACTATCCAACAAAATCTTACTAAACTCTTCCTGCCTCATTATATTTAAAGAATACAGGCAAATTTACGATTATGAACGGAATAGTCTTTACACAAAATGCATTCATTTCTGCACATCCCATTTTGAATAAATAATTTCAGTATTAAAAGATAGCAACTGGCAACTGAATATAAACCATCATGAACTTTGCGTATCTGCAGAACAATAAAATCAGTAAAATGTATATCTTTGCATACCATGACCACCGATTTGAAAAAAAAAATAACACAACTTCATTCATTCATAGATGAGGCGTTCGATGAAAAGAAAACGACATCCTATCAACTATTGCTTCAAATCGGAGTAAATGATATTCAGGTGGCTATTCATGATAAACAGCAAAATAAGTACATTGCATTAGAAAAATATGTTGTTTCGAACACCGATAACTTTGAAGCACTCACCGACTTATTCGACATTTTGTTAAAAGAAAGCAAACTGATCGATCATGTCTTCCAATCAGTTATATGTTTAATTGTAAGTAACTTATCGACATTGGTTCCCAGCGCATTATTTGAAGAAGACAAAAAAGAAATGTATCTGAACTTCAATTCTTCCCTGGCAGAGCATGAAGTAATAATGACAGATGAGATCAAAAGTCTGGATGCCAAAAATATTTTTGCAATACCGGCATCTTTAAAAACTAAGCTGAACCATAAATATTCAAATGTAAAATACCATCATGCTTCCAGCGCTTTAATTGATACGCTAACCGCTAACAATAAAAATCAAACAGGGAAAAAGATATACATACATATTGAATCCACTCACTTTGAGATCCTTCTGATAGAAGGAAAAAATCTGATCTTTTACAATTCATTCAACTATCATTCAACCGAAGACTTTATTTATTATGTTTTATTTGTCTTTGAACAACTTCAACTGAATCCGGAAAAAACTGAAACGATCTTATTGGGTGAAGTCGAAAAATCTTCTGCTTTATATACTTTAACAAACAAATACATCCGGAATATAAAATTTGCGGAACGAACGGTTGATTCCGACTATAGCTACCAATTACAAACACTACCAAAACATTTTAATTTCACCATTTTTAACAGCTATTATAACTAATGCGAATCATCAGTGGAATGCATAAAGGAAGAGTCGTTCATCCTCCGAAAAATCTTCCGGTTCGGCCAACCACTGATTTTGCGAAAGAAAGCATATTCAATATCCTGAACAATCATTTTGAATTTGAAGGCCTAAAGATATTGGATCTGTTTTGCGGAACAGGAAACATTACCTATGAATTCGCATCGCGCGGATGTGGGGACATTACTAGTTTAGATAGCAATTACAGCTGTTGCGAATTTGTAAAAAAAACAAGTTCCGACTTCAAAATGAATGCAATCAAAGTTATAAAATCAGATGCGTTCGCATTTTTAAAACGAGCAAATCTGCCGTATCACATAATTTTTTGTGATCCTCCCTACGACATGGCTAACTTTGAGTTATTGCCGGAATTAGTCTTTACAAACCAATTATTAAAACCAAATGGCTGGTTAATTGTAGAGCATGGTCCTACAACCGACTTAAGCAAACTCCCTCATTTCAAAGAGCACCGCAGTTACGGGAATGTAAATTTTGCAATATTTGAAAACAATGCTGATTAATAGTGAGTCCTTTTTAACGAATTATCCCCATTATGACAATGTCAAAGCACATTCACATTAAAAAGTTTTCGTAAATTCGTATATTGACTAACACGACAATAATGGACAAACGCATTGCTATTTTTCCGGGATCATTTGATCCGATAACAAAAGGACATGAGAATATTTTAAGAAGAGCATTACCGCTTTTCGATGAAATAATTATTGCCATTGGAAAAAACAGCAGCAAACAGAATTATTTTAGTTTAGAACAACGTGAGAAATGGATCCGACAGGTATTTTCGGACGAACCAACTGTTCGAATCGAATCCTACACAGGTCTTACCATCGAATTTTGCAAAAAAGTAAATGCAAACTACATTCTTCGGGGCCTCCGCACCTCTGCCGATTTTGAATTTGAAAAATCGATTGCTCAAAATAACAAGGTGATGGCACAGCACATTGAAACAATATTTATTTTACCGATCCCCGAACTCTCTGCAATAAATTCGACAATTGTACGTGATATAATCAGAAATGGTGGCGATGCTTCACCGTTCGTTCCCGAAGGAGTTGATTTAAAAGCCCTATAATCGGCACAACTATTGCCAACACCAAACAAAAAAAGCGACAACGGTTATTGGTATCAGGTTTAAGAAATTATAAACGCTTATGTATAAATTTTTTGCAGTCATATTCAGTCTTCTTGCTTCTCTGTTGACGTTTTCGCAAAATGTAGTCATAAGAGGTGTTGCAAAAACCTACGAGTTCAAAGAAATCGGAGTTTGGATGAACAGCGATTACCTTTCTAATTTACAAAAACAATTAACATATACCACAATCGATTCAGCGGGTAACTTTACACTTGAATTTAACAGTAAAGAAATACAATATGTAACACTTAAAGTCGAAAAGTTTATTTCTTCACTGTATATTGAACCCAAAGGGAATTACGAGATCATTCTCTACCCTCCCGACTCAACTACCTATCAAAACCCGAACCTGGAGCAGATTGTAAAACTTTCAATTAAGCTAAAAAGCAAAACCGAAATAAATGCCATTACGATGGATTATGATAATCGGTTCGATGAGTTTCTTGGCGTTTCCTATTTAAGAATAAAACCGCAGGTTCAGATCGATTCATTTAAAATGGCAATGCGTGAATTTTATTCTACAGTGAACAATGCCTATTTCATAAGCTATATTAACTATACAATAGCGTCATTGGAACAAAAAACTAAAATGAGCGAAAAAAAATTATTTGCAGAATACCTCTTTAACAAGCCCGTCCTTTACAAAAATCCTGAATACATGCTTTTCTTCAACGACTTCTTCAAACAAAAAGTCAAAGATTTTTCCATGACGAAAGCCGGAGCACCAATGGTATTCCAAATAAACGACAGAGGTAGCTTTTCAGGAACAATGGAATTATTAAAAAGAGATGCCTTTTTACAAAATGACACTCTCCGTGAGTTAGTATTGATTAAAGGACTTTATGAGGCATATTATGACAATTCATTTAAACGACCTTCTGTTGTTGCTATACTTCAACAAATTGTTCAGGAAACAACTATTGAAGAACATAAGCGGATTGCTCAGAATATATTGAATTCATTTTCGAACTTAAAAGCCGGTACATCTGCTCCATACTTTGAATTACCCGACAAAACAGGATTGACACACAGCCTCGATGAACTCAGAACAAAAAAATATGTTTATCTGATGTTTTATGATGTGAACTGCTCAGCTTGTCAGCAACAGATGAAAATAATTCCTTCATTAATAAAAATGTATGGGGAGCGTATCACATTTGTGAGTGTTTCAGCAGATAAAACAAATGCCGATTTAAAAAACTTCCAATCTAAAAACTTAAAATACAACTGGCTGTTTTTATACGACAATACGCAAGGGAAACTAAAAAAGGATTATGAGATAAAAGCACTGCCCAGTTATTTTCTGATTGATCCGGAGGGGAAATTTATTCAAGTACCTGCTGAAAGTCCGGAAGAAGATATTGATCGGATATTTTATGATATTGTGAAACCAAAAGCAAAATCACATGGAATAGGCGACAAAAAAAATCATTAGTCGAACGATAAAAAAACAAGTTAAAAGAGAGGCCTCAACCATTTAAGCAGCCCTACGGATGAATTTCTTTCATGACTTCCTTTATCGAATCATACGTATTGTCGTAAACCTTTTTTAACTCTTTTACAGAAAGCCATTGCACATCCGTGATTCCCTCCTCGGCTTGAGGAACAAGTGGTGAATCATCATCACAAAACATTTCAAACCAATAAGTGCGTTTCAAAATGGCCTTTTCATTGATATGATAAATATGATACGTAGAGTCTAACTCATGGGTGATCTTCAACTTTTTTATACCACACTCCTCTTCTACTTCGCGAACTGCAGCGGCTTTAATTCCTTCTCTTTTTTCAATCTTTCCCTTTGGCAGATCCCATTTTCCATTCCTGAAAATAAATAAATATTCTCCGTTCTTATTTCTTACGAGACCGCCTGCCGCTTCTATAATTTTGAAAT
>JBILYL010000005.1:0-27130 GCA_044377775.1 Bacteroidia bacterium | reverse complement strand
AAATGGGAGGAAAAACTAGCAAGCAATAGCTTTTCATTTTCATGATAGTAGTAAACTTCAAGAAAATGATTTTTAGTAACTAATTCATCATACATCATCTCCAACTCATCCAGGGAATGAATCCTTACCAAAAACGTATCTTTCTTTTGTTGATAATCCATAAGATTACTAGTGAGACAGATCGTTTTGTTCGATGAAAACACTTTTACCATTGCTAAGTTTGTTAATTAAAAAATAGATTACATCAACAAATTTAGTTTATTTTTGCCGCATGAAAAAACATGATGAATCTGCATTAAAGGTTGCAGAGTTTTTGTTGCAGGTGAAAGCGGTAAAATTACAACCGAATAATCCATTCACCTGGGCATCGGGATGGAAATCACCAATTTATTGCGATAACAGAGTTACACTATCATTTCCACAAGTACGAACTTATATCCGTCAGCAATTTGTAGACGCAATTCTTGATAAATTCGGCAAGCCGGATGTGATCGCGGGAGTTGCAACAGGAGGTATCGCTCAAGGAGCTCTTGTGGCACAGGAAATGGGATTACCATTTGTATATGTTCGTTCTGAAGCAAAAAAACACGGATTAACAAACATGATAGAGGGAATCGTTGAAAAAGGACAATCCGTTGTTGTGATCGAAGATCTTATTTCTACAGGAGGTAGCAGCTTAAAAGCGGTAGAAGCATTGCGTGAAGCAGGTTGTGATGTAAAGGGGATGGCTGCTATTTTCACCTATGGATTCAAAACTGCAACTGATAATTTCAAGAAATTAAAATGTGAATTGGTAACATTGAGTAATTATGACACCATGATCAATCAGGCATTGCAATCAAATTACATTAGCGACAAAGATTTAAAATCATTGAAGGCATGGCGTGAAAACCCTGCTGAATGGGGGAAATAAATACGCTGACTCCATCGGGATTAACTTTAAAAATCGTTTAACTATCAAACTTCAAACTAAGCTGTTATGTCATTAACAAAAATTGAAAGCGAAAAAGTAGAAATCGGCAATGCTGCAGAAAACATTTTTAACTACCTGAGCGATTTTAATAATTTCGAAAAGTTAATGCCATCTCAGGTTACAAACTGGACATCCACAACTGATGAATGCTCTTTCACGATTAATGGTATGGCCACAATCGGAATGAAGATCATCGAAAAAGCACCTTTTTCAAAAATATCCATCATATCAAACGGCAAAGTCCCGTTTGAATTCAAATTATTTGTTTTGATTACAGAAAAAGATGCCGGCAATTGTGTCGGACAACTTACTTTTGAGTCGGACATGAATCCGATGATTAAAATGATGGTAGAGAAGCCTTTGGGGAACTTTTTTAATATGCTTGCTCAGAAAATGAAAGACATTAAATAAATCCGATCTCTTTCAAACCGAACGATTTCAACTCACCCGATTTTAATTCTAACTGCAATTTTCCGATAGGGGAAACACCTGTGATTCTACCCTGAAAGGCACCTTGCTCATTTCGATAATCAGCCCATTCTCCTATTCTATAGAGCCTGTCCAAATACGCTTTATCAATAAGCTCAAGTTTATTTGATTTTAATTGCAAATACCTCGCTTCAAAAAATTCACAAAACCGCTCCAGCACATTCTGAAGTTCCATTTCTTTTCCGATAAGTGTGATAAGCGAAACAGCACCTTTTGAAGAGTTAAACGCTTTTTGATTTACATTTATTCCAACCCCTATAACAACATTCTGAATACTTGTTTCTTTAAGCGTATTTTCTATCAAAATACCGGCAATCTTTTTATCATTCACATAAATATCGTTCGGCCATTTTATGCTCACATTCACTGATTTGTTCGATTCTTGCAGAATTTCTGCCATTAAGTCAGAGACAGCCAATGAAGTCATTTTAGTGAGTAAAAACTGCTTATCAACCGACAAAAAGCGTGGGTACAAAACAATGCTCAAAGCCACGTTTTTATTGGGTTCGCTCTCCCAGAAATTCCCTCGCTGTCCACGTCCTTTCGATTGCGAAAAACTGTAAATAACACTGCCTTCCGATAGTTCAATTTGTCGCATCATTTCACTGGCATAACTGTTGGTAGACCCAACTGACTCAACATGAATGCTATTTTGCCCTACAAATAATGTTTTCATTGAGAGTTTTTGCGAAAGTTTTGACTATTTTTGCGGATAATCATTGTGCAAATAACGAAATAAAATAGATACATCCTTCAATGGCGAAAAAGAAAGCAACACCTGTAAAAAAAACAGCTGCAAAAAAAGTAACGACAACACCAAAAAAAACGGCAACTAAATCTGCTCGGCCTGCTGCAAAAAAAGCAACTGTAAAAACCAGTGTTTCAAAAACCAAACCTGCTGCTTCAAAAACTAAAACAGCAACAACAAAAAAAGTTAGTGCAAAAGCGGTGAAGGCAGTAAAAACAGTTTCAAAAACAGAAACTAAAAAAATAAAAGGTCCGACAGAACTTCTTGCCGATTCAATTGTTGAAGGAATACTGGAAGTGAAAGGAAGAAATATCTCCATCTTGAATTTAACAGATATCCATAACCGCGTTTGTGATTATTTCATTATTTGCCAAGCCGATTCAAATACACAGGTGAATGCAATTGCAGGTTCTGTTGAAGAAATGGTAAAAAAACAAACAGGTGAGCGTCCCTACCGAAAGGAAGGATTTGAAAATGCTGAATGGATACTGGTAGATTATGTTACAGTTGTCGTTCATATTTTCCAGACAGAAGTACGTAATTTTTACAACCTTGAATCGTTATGGGCGGATGCCGAAGTAACGCAGATTGCATTTGACAAATAATTTTATAGAACGAGAATATATGAGCGAGCAAGAAAAACCATCAGATAGTAAAAACCTGAAAGATAAGTTTCCTAAAAAGCCGAATCTTCCCAAAAATCCATTCAATTTTTATTGGATCTACGGAATTATTGCGGTAGGATTAATTGCAATGCAGGTAATGAATTTCACCCCTGCGTTAAAAGAAAAAAGCACAACAGAATTTATTGAAACAATGTTAAAGCAACACCATGTTGTAAAAATTGTAATCGTACCTTCTGAAAATGTTGCTGAAATCACAATCGGAAAAGATTATCTTAAGCTTCCACAATATGCTTCTGACAATCTTGTAAAACAACAAAATGGTCCACACTACAAAGTAAAGATCTCCAGTGTTGATTCCTTTAACGCCCGGTTAACCGAAGCTCAAAAAGACTTTGCTCCTACTCAGCGCGTAGATGCTGAGAGTGAAAACCGCACTTCATGGAGCGATACACTGGGTTGGCTCATCCCGATTGCTTTAATGATCGTGATCTGGATCATCATCATGCGAAGAATGGGTGGCGGTGCCGGAGGCGGACAAATTTTCAATATCGGAAAATCGAAAGCGACACTTTTTGATAAAAACACAAATGTGAACATCACATTCAACGATGTTGCCGGTCTTGAAGGAGCGAAAGTTGAAATTAAAGAAATTGTAGATTTCCTAAAAAACCCTAAAAAATATACCGCTCTTGGTGCAAAAATCCCTAAAGGCGCTTTACTTGTAGGACCTCCAGGAACAGGAAAAACACTCTTGGCAAAAGCTGTTGCCGGTGAAGCAAAAGTTCCGTTTTTCTCTCTCTCCGGTTCAGATTTCGTAGAAATGTTTGTAGGTGTGGGCGCTTCACGTGTACGTGATTTGTTCCGTCAGGCAAAAGAAAAATCTCCTTGTATTATTTTTATTGATGAGATTGATGCAATCGGAAGAGCTCGTGGAAAAAATCCTGCCCAAGGCGGAAATGATGAACGCGAAAATACTTTAAATCAACTCTTAACAGAGATGGACGGTTTTGGTACCAATAGTGGTGTCATTATTTTAGCAGCAACAAACCGTGCAGATATTTTAGACAGAGCGTTAATGCGCGCTGGCCGATTCGACAGACAAATTTATGTCGATATGCCTGATCTGAATGAGCGTAAAGATATTTTTAAGGTTCATTTAAAACCACTGAAACTGGATAATTCTGTTGACGTTGACTTCCTTGCAAAACAAACACCGGGGTTCTCAGGAGCAGATATTGCAAATATTTGTAATGAAGCAGCTTTGATTGCGGCTCGTCACGACAAAACTGTAATTCAAAAACAAGACTTCCTGGATGCTGTTGATCGTATCATTGGCGGATTAGAAAAGAAAAACAAGATCATTTCAGTAAATGAGAAAAAAGTAATTGCATACCACGAGGCAGGACATGCAGCTACCAGCTGGTTACTGGAACATGCTCATCCATTAATAAAAGTAACAATTGTTCCTAGAGGTAGATCTCTTGGTGCTGCATGGTATTTACCGGAAGAACGTCAGATCACAACGACTGAACAATTAATGGACGAAATGTGCGCAACACTTGGTGGAAGAGCTGCTGAAGAAGTGATGTTCGGTAAAATTTCCACAGGCGCATTAAGTGATCTGGAAAAAGTGACCAAACAGGCATATGCCATGATCACGGTCTATGGTTTAAACAGCAAGATTGGTAACATCAGTTATTATGATTCAACCGGAGCAAATGAATATGGCTTCACCAAACCTTACAGTGAAAGAACCGCACAAACGATTGACGAGGAAGTAAGTAAATTAATTGAAGCGGCCTACGTGCGCGCGAAAGAAATACTTACTAAAAACAAACACTTACTGACTCAATTAGCGGAACAATTATTAGACAAAGAAGTTATTTTTAAGGAAGATCTTGAAACGATCTTTGGCAAGCGTCCCTTCGATAAAGATGAAGTGCCTTTATTAAAAGTTGAATCCACTACTTCTGATTCTATAAACGCTCAAATAAAAAACGAAGAACCAAAAGAAGATGCAACTGCGGAAGTAAAAAAAGAGAACAGTTCTGACAAGCCAAAGGACACATTGTTTTAAACGATTTTTCGTCTGTTCAACTAAATAATAAAATGAGATCCCCTGCCACGACAAGGGATCTCATTATTAAAGACCGACATTAACACATATCATATTCTGTGTCGTAGCACGGAATAATTATTAAAGGATTGTTCACATTTTAATTGAATATGCGCGACAGTACTACTTCAAAAGAAAAAATTTTAAAAAAAATCCGAAAGGCATTAATTCACAAATCCACGCTGGAAATTGGTGACATTGATAACGATTCTAATATATTCACCTCTTCGGAAGAACCTCTCGAAATACAATTCGCCCAAAACTTTTCGGCTCTGAATGGGAAATTTATTTTCTGCGAGAATGAAAGCGAATTCCTCGAAAATTTTGATTGGATTTCGAAAGACAATGAATGGAAAAATTTATTTTGCCTAGAACCAAAAATAAAAGAACTTCTGAAAAAAGGGAATATCAATTTTTCAGATAAAGAATCGGAACTCCTTTCTACCGATATAGGCGTTACTTTTTGTGAATGCTTAATTGCACGCACAGGTAGTGTAATGATCACCTCTAAACAAGCATCAGGCAGAAGACTTCCCGTTTACGCCAATTTCCACATTGTGATCGCATATACATCACAACTGTTGGAAAATGTAAAAGATGGAATTAAATACATCAAGGAGAAATACAACGACCAGCTGCCATCAATGATCTCAACCATTAGTGGCCCAAGCCGTACAGCCGACATTGAAAAAACACTTGTTCAAGGTGCGCATGGACCGAAAGAAATTTTTGTATTTTTGGTTGATGATGTTCACGTAGTAT
This sequence comes from Bacteroidia bacterium, assembly GCA_044377775.1. Lineage (GTDB taxonomy): Bacteria > Bacteroidota > Bacteroidia > 2-12-FULL-35-15 > 2-12-FULL-35-15 > 2-12-FULL-35-15. The sequence continues at coordinate 21,416 of JBILYL010000005.1, read as the reverse complement.
AATTCACACCATCAAATTATCGAGATTCCCATACTGTGCCGCGACACGGTATTTCACGATAAAGACTCGCATTACAAACTAGCAGATGCCGTGTCGTAGCACGGAATGACGTAACGAGGATGAACAACTTTTTTAAACGCACACTTACCGCAGGCGCATTTGTTGCAGTTCTATTAGGATGCACCTATCACAGCCAGATCTCCTTTTCTGTTTTATTTTTCATTATAACCATCTTAGGTGTCTGGGAGTTTTATACACTTTCTGAAAAAGGATCGAACAAACCCCAAAAAATATGGGGAACAATTACCGGAGCAACCTTATTTGCAAGCACCGCAAGTGTTTGTATGGGTTATTTTGATTACCGGATATTAGTAATTAATATTCCTGTTTTATTTTTGATATTCATCATTGAATTATATACCAAATCGGCAAATCCATTCAGGAACATCGCTTTTACTATTTTAGGTATTGTTTATGTAGCCATTCCTTTTTCACTGTTGAATTATCTGGTAACCTATACTGGCACATTTAGCTATGAGCTGTTGTTTGGTTTTTTCTTTATTCTCTGGTCGAACGACTCGGGAGCATATTTAGCGGGATCCGCTTTCGGGAAAAGAAAATTATTTCCAAGAATCTCCCCGGGGAAATCATGGGAAGGAAGTATTGGTGGAGCAATTGCAAGTTACATTGTTGTGTTTATTATCTCTAAATGGTACACCGGATTCAGCATTATCGACTGGATGGTAATAGCGGCAATTCTGATCATAATCGGTACACTGGGCGATCTAGTGGAATCGCTTTATAAGCGCAGTAAAAACGTAAAGGATTCAGGAACCTTACTACCTGGACACGGTGGGATATTAGACCGATTTGACAGTCTTTTAATGGCAACTCCATTTGTATTCACTTATCTATATTTGTCCCAGCTTTTCAATCACTAATCCTCTTAAAAGCATAAAAAAGGGTCAAAAAACCACATTTAAGCGAAAGAAATGCTAGATTTAACGATTACTTTTTACATAGTTTATAATTTTAATTAAATTCGCAGACTTTAATGCGTTCCGATCTCTAAAAACAAAGGAACCTAACATAGAAATTATGACAACTAAAACAAATTCGACAACAGTAGAAAATCACGACAGTATGTTTGATGCAGTTCTTGCCAGACTTGATGTTGCTGCAAAAATTTATGGTTTATCCGATGATGTTACAACTATTTTAAGAAACCCGCAAAAACAAGTAAAAGTAAGTCTTCCGGTAATGATGGATGATGGAAAATTACAAGTTTTTGAAGGATTCAGAACGGTTCATTCTACCGTATTAGGGCCATCAAAAGGTGGTATCCGCTATGCGATGGATGTATGTGATGATGAAGTAAAAGCTCTTTCTGCTTGGATGACATTCAAGTGTGCTGTTGCAAACCTTCCTTATGGTGGTGCAAAAGGCGGTATCAAATGCGATCCGCGCAAGATGAGTATTGGAGAATTAGAACGTTTAACAAAAGCATATACTGTTGCTTTGGCTGATGTATTTGGTCCGACAACAGATATTCCTGCTCCTGACATGGGAACCAGCGGTCGCGAGATGGCTTGGTTAGTTGAAGCATATAACAAAGTACACCGTGGAAATTTCCCCGGAGTTACTACAGGTAAGCCTGTTGGATTAGGTGGTTCATTAGGACGCGATGCTGCAACAGGCCGTGGAGTAATGGTTGCAACACTTGCTGCATTGAAAAAAATGAACTTGAATGCAAAAGATGTGACTTGCGCAGTGCAAGGTTTCGGTAATGTGGGTTCACATGCTTCTCGTTTGTTACACGATCAAGGAATTAAAATTTGTGCGATCGGTGACCATACAGCAACTCTTTGGAACGAAAAAGGAATTGATATCAAAGCAGCATTAGAATATGTAAAGGCAAACGGAAACGTATTAAAAGGCTTCACCGGTGGTGTTGAAATTAAAGCGTCTGAATTACTAACAGCTAATGTTGATGTATTGGTGCCAGCAGCTTTGCAAAATGTGATCACAGAAGAAATCGCTCACAATATCAAGGCAAAATTGATCATTGAGGGCGCAAATGGCCCAACGACTCCTGAAGCAGATGCTATCTTACAAGAGAAAAAAGTAATTGTTGTACCGGACATTTTAGCTAATGGTGGCGGTGTTACTGTTTCTTATTTCGAATGGGTTCAAAATAACGCAGGTTATTACTGGCCGGAAGATGAAGTGAATGCAAAACACGATGCATCAATGAATCTTGCTTTCGAAAGTGTTTGGAATAACGGTCAACAATATAAAACGACTATGCGTATCGGTGCTTATATCACGGCTTTGAAAAAGGTTGAATTAGGTATCAAAGCAAGAGGAAATTTCTAGTTTTTTTCCTTTATAATTATTTTAAAATGCCCGTTCTCCCTTATGAAGATAAGAAGAACGGGCGTTTTTAGTTTGAGAAAAAATTACCTTGAAATGTAAAATTTATAATTTCTTAACATCTCCGATCCATCTTAAGATCGGATTTTTTTTGTAAATTGTAGTATTGGTATTTTTATATTAAACACGAATACACTTTTCAGAATTTCACATGTTGTCAAAAGCAATTTTTAAAACTAAAAATCGGTTTTAATAAAAAGACATACCAACTTCACATTTCAGGACAAAGGAATTTAATGCAATAGAAAAAAATGAGATTATTCAGGAGCATCAGCATTTTCTCTTCCGTTTTCCCTATAAGGAAGTATTCCATAGTTGAACCACAACTTAAAGGTCGTGCTGACTTCAAACCTGTTTTGCTTACCTTTGATGACGGCCCGAATCACATCGATGAAGTGACAATGAATCTGCTTACTGTATTAAAAAAACACAACGTAAAGGCCTGCTTTTGCCTGATCGGGGACAATGTCAGACAACACCCCCACATTGTAAAACAGATGTATTTGGATGGCCATATTCTTGCCAACCATGGCAATACCGGTGATGTTTTCATATTTAAAAACATGAAGAAACTGCCACAGGATATTGAAGATTGTAATATTGCAATTGCTGAAGCAATAGAAGACGCAAATCATCAGATAAATTATTTTCGTCCCGGTTATGGAGCATATCTTCAAAAACACAATACTTTATGGAAATCAAAGAACATGCATTTACTGCCCGTTACCGATTTCTTTTTCGATCATAAAGTAAAATCAAATGGAATGGAAAAGCTTGTTTTACAGTTCACGAAAAAGGTGAAAAAGAATAATGGCGGAGTCTATGTTTTGCATGACGGAAGAAATACTCATCATAAAATAAGAGAAAAGGTCACAGCTGCTCGATTCCGAAATATGACATCCGACTATGACCGAGGCTGGATACCGGAAGCCGTAGATAAAATTTTAACTGAACTTAAAGCTACCGGATTCATTTTACCTGCCTTGAACGATGAATTCCCGAATCAATTACATCCCGATTTTAGAGCATTCCTATTTCCTGAATAAATTAATAATTCAAATATTAAAAAAAAAAGAACCAAACAAAAAGCCCTGAAATCGATTCTGATTTCAGGGCTTTTTGTTTGGAAATTAGTGTATACATTAATGATAAGTATCAATCAAAATTATGATTGAAGCTAATTCGTTTTTGATTCGTATTATTTTTTATACAGCAAATAATGCTTTACCACTGTGGTTGCACCTTCTTTAGCGGCTTTCATCTCCACCTTTTCATCCACAGGCTTGTATCCTTTCACATCAATTTTCACTTGATATGTTTTGCCGGTTAACAATGTCAAGAAATATTCTCCGCTTCCTTCGCTTGAACTTGTACTTCCAACCTTAGCTCCTGTTTCATCATAAACCACCAACTCTGCTTCCATTCCGGCTCCGGCACTGGCATCAAAAATATCTCCTTTTAAAATTGCCATTACGGGTCCGTTATTTTCAACTTTCTTTTTCATTTCTTTTTCAAGAACAGGGTAATTCGTAAGATCTACCGTATATACATCCCGTGCACCAAAACCGCCTTTTCTGTTGCTTGAAATATAACCGGTTTTTGCGTCTACAGATAAACTGAAACACAAATCATCATAGATCGTGTTGATTGGGTAGCCCAAATTGACAGGCTTCGTCCATTTTCCATTTTCCAGTGTGGTTTTGAAGATATCATAACCACCCATTGAATTATGACCTTTAGAAGTAAAAAACAATGTTTTACCGTCCGGAGCAATAAATATTCCAGCATCATCCTCTTCTGTATTTACAACATCACCAAGATTAACCGGTTTTTCCCATTCTGTGCGGGACTTGCGTTTTACCATATAGATATCCTGCATTCCAAACCCACCCTGGCGTTCACTGGTAAAATAAAGTGTCTTTCCATCAGGACTGCTGCAAGCACCCAACTCAGCAAAAGTTGTGTTGATCGGTTTACCCATAGATTTGGGAGCACCCCATTTTCCGGAAGAACTTAAACGGGAAACATAAATATCTCCTCCTCTTGATTCTGCTTCGATATCATTTTTGAAAAGAAAAATTTGTTTACCATCCGGAGAGATACTCGTTGCAGCGTCCTGCCCCTCTGTATTTAATGAACCCGGGATCAGTTCTGCATCGCCCCACATTTTTTTCAATGTATCCCAGCGGGAAATATAAATATCTTCAAAATACATTCCGTCATCCGGATTTACAGCACTTGATTTACCAGGTCGTTGTGAAGTAAAGATCAATGTTTTCCCATCGGCACTAACCATTGGCGCTTTATCTTCAAACTCAGAATTGATCACATCGCCCATGTTTACAATTTTCACATCAACAGGATTAGCAATTAATTCTTTTGCGGTATTCACTTGCAAAATATACATATCAACACCACTTTCTTCGATTTTCTTTTTACTTCCGGTGTTTGTCTTAAATGAAGTAAATTCTGCCAGGGCATCATCCAGCATCCCCTCAATTTGGTATAGTTTCCCTAACAAAAGAGAATTATTGACATTCGCTTTAGGATCAATGCTTTTAGATTTTTCAGCAAATTCTCGTGCCTCTTTCAATTGCTTCATTTCATAATGACATTCAGCAATGTGAAAAAGAACATTTGCATCATTCGGCTTACCGGATAAAACGTCCGTATAAATATTCATTGCGCCTTTAAAATCGAGCGCATAGAATTTTTGTTCCGCAAGAACCATTTTGGCAACATCACCGCCCTTATCAAATACGTTCTGCTTATTATCTGTTTTTTCCTGAGCAGAAACCGCTCCGAAAATAAACATAGAGAACAACGACAAATAGACTACCTTTTTCATATCAAAAGCTTTTATGGTTTAATTCAAAACAAATACAATAATTAATCCCGCCTTTATGCGGGATCATGATAGTGACTTTCATTAATAAGAAATGTAAGTCGCACGAACAAATATAAAAAATTATTGTTCAAGATTAGCCAGATACCTCAAAAATAGTTCCAAACCTTTCTTTTTGGCTACATCGTAGTGATAGTCTATGTTTTGAAAGAGATAAACCCCGATGTCAGTTGGATAGTTATTACTTTTTTCCAATTCCTTTATTAATCCGATACGGTTATCCAGTCCATTTTTGAGCGCAGAATTAAATTCAGAAATGAACTTTTCAGGTAATTGCTTATTAGCAACCCAGCAGGCAAAAACGAATGGCAGTCCGGTAAAATTCTGCCACTCTTCAGCCAGATCATAACAGTATTTATATTTATTTTCCAGTCCGAATGTACGGTCACCAATTATCACGGCAGCTGTGGAACCCAAAATATCGTTTTCAAAAGAGGCTTCCGCAGCAACCCAATCCGGTTTAATTTTCCAAAATTCTTTTGCCAATATTTTCACCAATGAAACAGATGTACGGGATTGATAATCGAGCAAAATCGTTTTTATTTCAGACAAAGGAACATCGCTGTATAAGTTCACCGAAGCGACCTTTCCTACTGCTCCAATACAATAATCACTGATGATGTGTTTTTCTTTCAACAGGGGTAGTATAGCAACAGGAACTAATCCGATATCCACTTTCCCTTCCATTAATTTTCCGGCACAAACAGACGGAATATCCAATTGAAGATCTATATTTTCAATGAGATCTGATTGCTGCAAACCATTTATAAATGGCTTTGAATTAAGATACGATACAACCGATATTTTATATTTATTCATATGAATTTCGGTTTTCTAATTCCAACACGGCAATACAAGCGGCTACTGGCGATAACACTGCAGCTAGCATCCCACCTATAAGTGGAATTGCAAACAAGAGTGAGAAAACAAATCCGTTTCCGATTGATAAACCTTTATTTTTTCGGACATAATCAACACTCTGCGATATGCCCATTCGTCTTCGCTCGCTAACATAATCGATCATTGAAAACCCATAAAAATAATAGGACAAAACAATTAAAAACAATGCGCCTATCCAACCGATCACAGGAATCCATACGATAAAAAAACCAAGGAAAATAAATCCGAATTCGATAAACATATTACGCAAAGCAATTACGACACCCCTCGCAATATCTTTAATGAATTGGGCAAAATTAAATGGATAAACTTTTCCGGTAATGATTTCTTCAGTCCGCTCCGAAATCAACGCCATAATGGGCGACATAAGGATCAATAAAATATATTTGCTAAATGTAGAAAATATAAAAAAGAATAAGATCTTTAATCCAATCGACAAAAGAAAATGAAGTGCACCGCCCAAAAAGCTGAACCAACTGTCTTCATTATCGACAGTAAAATAGGACATGATCCAACCTTCCAATGCATCTGTGAAATGACGGATCATTTCAAAACCTCCCAATGCTAATAAACCGGCAATGATTATGGAGTAAATAAAATAAAGCCATAATCCCTTTTCAAAAACAAATGAAATGGCTTTACCATAACTTTTTATTGAAAGCCCGACTTGTTCAAAAAAAGATAGTTGCTTTTGCATCCGGCAAAATTAACAATTATTTTGTTCAACGGATCAAATAGCAAAATCGGGATATACCATCATAAATAAAAAATATGACATGGAAAATGTTAATTTTGTATCGTGAAAAAAATCACCTTCATATTCATTCTTTCGCTTTGCATTATTCTGGCAAAAGCACAAACCTATACACAAACTATTCGGGGGAAAGTAATTGATGCAGATTCAAAATCCATTTTATTTGGCGCCAATGTTATTTTATTAAATAGCGATACACTTATTGGTTCCACTACAGATGCAGACGGCAAATTCAGGCTGAACAATATCCCTGTTGGCAGAAGGGCCATCAAGGTAACTTCAATGGGCTACGAGGAAACTGTTGTAAACAACATTATTGTGACATCAGGCAAGGAAGTCGTGTTAATGATTGAACTAAGGGAAAAGGTATACACTTCGGAAGCGATTGAGATCATTTCTGAAACAGATAAAACAAAAGCGAACAATGAACTTGTAACCGTATCTTCACGAAATTTTCTGGCAGAGGAAACCGGAAGATATGCAGGCAGCAGAGGCGATCCGAGTAAAATGGTTGCGAACTATGCAGGTGTTTCTTCTGGCAATGATGCACGCAATGATATCATTGTCAGGGGCAATTCTCCATTGGGTGTGTTGTGGCGAATGGAAGGAATTGACATTCCTAACCCAAACCACTTTTCTGCACAAGGAGCTACTGGTGGGCCAATTAGCATGCTAAACAATAACATTCTCGGCAACTCCGATTTTTTAACCGGTGCATTTCCCGCTGAATATGGAAATAAAACAGCTGCTGTTTTCGATATCCGATTGCGCAATGGTAACAATGAACAAAACGAATATACCGGATCACTCGGAATAAATGGAGTTGAGCTTGGTGCCGAAGGACCGATCTCAAAAAAGAATGGCAGCTCCTATTTAATTAACTACCGCTATTCTACACTGGAAATATTTAATAAATTGGGAATCCGCTTTGGCGTTTCTGCGAGTCCGCAATATCAAGACGTTTCTTATAAATTAAATATTCCTACAAAAAAAACAGGCATTTTTACACTTTGGGGTATTGGTGGAAAAAGTAAATTATCTTTATTGGACAGCGAACGGAAGGAAACAGATTGGTCATACATCAGCAGCGGACAAGATCTTGTATTCGGTTCAAGCATGGGCGCGACAGGCATTTCAAATTTATATTTTTTTAATTCTAAAACTTCCGGAAAGTTATCCCTTTCTGTTTCGGCAACAGACTTAGATGCATTTGTTGATACACTTTCTCCTGTAGATCAGTCTTCCTTTTTAAAACGGAAAAACAAATCAACTGAAGCAAATTTTATTGCGAACTATACTGTTTCGGCAAAAATAAATGCAAAGCATCTTATCAAATTCGGAGCGACCTTTCAAAGCATTTATTTTGATGCCGAATCGTATGACTATTCAACTCTATATGGAAAATACATTTACGATCTCAATGTCGACAAATCAACAGCCGATCTGTTGCAAGGCTTTGTTCATTGGCAATTCCGTCCGACAGACAAAATAACTGTTAATACGGGTGTGCATTACCAAAACTTTTTGCTCAACAACACCTCAGCAGTCGAACCACGTTTAGGATTAAGATTCCAGCTGAGTCCGAAACAAAATATGAGCATAGGATATGGAATGCACAGCCAGATGCAACCGACCATTTACTATTTCTACGAGACCTACATTCCATCAACAGACAGCTATTACAAGAGCAACCGCACACTTGATCTTACAAAAAGTCAGCATGCCATTTTGGGCTACGATTTTAATTTTGCAAAAGCCTACCGCATAAAGCTGGAAGGATATTATCAATACGTTTATAATGTTCCTGTCCAGCAGAATTATACTTCTTCCTTTTCTATGATAAATGTTGGCAATGCATTGGAAGGGATTCCACTAGTTGATAGTTTAGAGAACAAAGGTGATGGAGAAAACATAGGAATGGAATTCACCTTCGAAAAGTTTTTCAGCAACCATTTTTATTATCTGGCAACCGCATCCGTTTATCAATCAAAATATAAAGGAAGTAATGGTGTTGAACATCATACAAGTTTTGATGGAGGATATGTTTTTAATGCATTGGCCGGATATGAACTCACCTTAGGAAAAAACAAAAACAAAGCCTTATCGTTTGATCTGAAATATACTCAATCAGGAGGAAACAGATACACACCGATTGATATTGAAAAATCAAAGACATACGGGCAAGCTGTTTATATGGATGATGAAGCATTTTCTAAGCAGCTTAAAGATTATTCCCGATTCGATATTAAAATATCTTATAAAACTAATCGCAAAAAAACATCACAAAGTATTTTCCTTGTTGTGGAGAATATTTTCGACACGCAAAACATTCTAAGGGAATCTTACAATACAACTACACAAAGTATTCAGCAGGAATATCAATTAGGACTATTCCCTTATTTTGGATACAAAATCGAGTTTTAATATATACGGAGCCAATAGCGGACGAACTCAACAAGTTCCAACTTTTTTTTCTTAAAAAAACGAATTCGGAGATTTTTGACCAAAAGATAAAATCGGAATTGGTAGTTGTTGTCGCGTTTTTATATGTTCATACTTGGGGAGAATAAATAGAAAGAAAAAGCAGAATTAATATTTTACAATAATCCTACTTACTAAAAAATTAAGCCCTAAATATTTATTCTTTAAATCTGAATCCCAAAACAAATAAAACATACATAATTAAAAAGACATTCAAAAAAGTAAAAGGTATTGATTAAATTAAGACAAAAACACCATTTACCACTTAAAAACGACCGATTATCTCGAAGAAACAGCAATCTGGAAATTTACCACCTTTTTTATTCAATAAATTATTACATTTACGAACCTTAAAAAAAAGGACTAATTATATTAAAATTTCACAACATATGAACGCCCCAACTTTCTCTATTAAAAATATATTGTTCGCATTTTTTATTCTTATTTCAGCAGGTACATTTGCTCAAGTAGGAACCATCCGTGGATTCGTTTACTTGAAAGATTCCGGTGAGCCTGTTTTATTTACAAATGTGTTTCTAAAAGGCACAACCATTGGTAATGCTACGGATGTAAACGGATATTTTTCTATAACTAAAATTCCTGCCGGAAATTACACGATCATCATCCCATCTTCAATGGGATATGACAGCTTGATTGAAAACGTAACCGTTACTGCCGGAGATATTCTTACAAAAAAATTATATTTAACTAAGTCGAATGTTAATCTCAAAGTAGTTGAGATTTCTGCCGAGCAGGAAGCGAAACAAACAGAAACACAGGTTTCCGTAAATAAGATAGACCCAATCTCCATTAAAAAACTACCGTCTGTTGGTGGCGAACCAGATTTGGCGCAATATTTACAAGTATTGCCCGGAGTAATTTTCACGGGTGACCAGGGAGGTCAGCTTTATATCCGCGGCGGCTCACCCATCCAGAATAAAGTATTATTGGATGGAATGATCGTTTACAACCCATTTCACTCTATTGGATTATTCTCTGTTTTTGATGCAGACATTATTCGAAATGCAGATGTATACAGTGGTGGATTTGGCGCTGAATATGGCGGAAGAATTTCTTCTATCATGGACATTACCACCCGCGATGGAAACAAACGAAGAGTATCCGGAAAAATTGGTGCAAGTCCTTTTGGTTCAAAAGTATTGGTAGAAGGACCATTGATCAAACAAAAAGATGATGGAAAGGCTACTGCCTCTTTTATTATCTCTGCAAAAACATCTTATTTACCTACAACCTCAAAAATATTATACAGCTACATTGACACAGCCGGCTTGCCTTTCAGCTTTAATGATTATTATGCGAAAGTATCTTTTAACTCAAACAATGGAAGTAAGTTAAACCTTTTTGGATTCAATTTCAACGACAAAGTAAGTTACAAATCGGTTCAGGATATGAAATGGGATTCATATGGTGGTGGCGGTAACTTCTTATTAGTTCCTCAAAACTCTCCGATTCTGATCACCGGGAACTTCGCATACTCACAATACAATATCAAACTACAACCCGCTGGACTTACCGCTAAAACAAGTGCGATAAAAGGCTTTAATATGGGAGTTGGCTTTACCTATTTCATGGGCAAAAATGAAATGAATTATGGTCTTGAAGTATTAGGATTCAGAACAGATTTTGACTTCTTCAACTCTTTGAACCGACAGATTTCTCAAGCTGAAAGCACAACAGAAATTGGCGGATATGTAAAATATAAATATGTATCGAAACGCAAAAAATTGTTATTGGAGCCAAGTTTCAGAGTCATGTATTATGCTTCGTTGGCGAACTTTTCACCTGAACCACGTCTTAGTTTAAAATGGAATATTGTATCACGCATGCGCTTTAAATTTGCAGCCGGTATGTATTCTCAGAATCTTATCGCAGCCAACTCCGACAGAGATGTTGTGAATTTATTTTACGGCTTTTTGTCCGGTCCGGACAATTTACCGCAGACATATACTGACATCAACGGAAATACTCAAGATGTAAAACACAAACTTCAAAAAGCAAATCATTATGTTGCAGGATTTGAATTCGACCTTGCAAAACACATCGATCTGAATATTGAAGGATATCGCAAAGACTTTAAGCAGTTGACCAATTTGAATACCAACAAGCTATTTGATGATACGGAAGCAAATTCAGAAACACCTGATGTTTTGAAAAAAGATTTTATTATTGAAACAGGAACAGCACAGGGTATTGATGTGGTATTAAAATACGACCACAAACGCATGTATATATGGCTTGTTTACTCTTTAGGATTCGTAAACCGGTGGGATGGAATTGAAGAATACCGTCCGCATTTCGACAGACGACACAATGCAAACATTGTTGCATCGTATACGTTTGGTAAAAACCGCAACTGGGAATTCGGGGTACGCTGGAACTTAGGATCTGGATTCCCTTATAAACCAACCGGTGGTTTTTATGAGGATCAAAACTTCAGTGGTGGTGTAAATACAGATTATGTTGGAAGCAATGGTGACATGAACTATTTCTTTGCTGCAGGACAAGTAGAAGAATTACCATGGTATCATCGTTTGGATATCAATATCAAACGCACGTTCCACTTCTTTGAAAACACAAAATTGGAAGCATCTGCGGGAGCAACAAATGTATATAGCCGTCAGAATGTGTTTTATTTCGACCGTGTGAAATACGAACGTGTTGACCAATTGCCATTTTTACCTTCGGTTAGTTTAGTAATGACCTTTTAACGTTTTTGATTTTTTCAATTTAATCTCACAGAAAAAGCACATTTAAGGCAAAATAAGCACTCTTCAAAAGGAGTGCTTTTTTTATATAAGAAAATTGATGATCAGAAACTTTATTTAACAAAAGTTGCTGCCAGATAGCCTTTAAGAAGTATTTCCATCAATGCAAAAAACAGTTTGGTTCAACTCCTTTAGGCACATAGCCTTTAAAAGTATATTTTTAAACAAATTATCAAAACAAGCACAAAACAGCCGAAATTATTCGTAATTTTGTACGACCTGCAATATTTCCTCTGGTCAGGGATTACCTGAAATTCAAATTAAACATGTCGTTTTCAACCAAATACATTTTTGTTACCGGAGGTGTTACCTCTTCTTTAGGAAAAGGAATCCTTGCCGCATCTTTAGCGAAACTTTTACAAGCGAGAGGATATACAGTTACCATCCAGAAATTAGACCCGTACATTAACGTTGACCCGGGGACATTAAATCCATACGAACATGGTGAATGTTTTGTGACAGATGATGGCGCAGAAACAGACCTGGACCTTGGCCACTACGAACGTTTTTTAAATGTTCCTACTTCTCAGGCTAACAATGTTACAACAGGAAGAATCTATCAATCTGTTATTGAAAAAGAAAGAAGAGGAGATTATTTGGGTAAAACCGTTCAGGTTATTCCTCATATCACTGATGAGATAAAAAACAGAATAAAACTACTTGGAAAAACCGGCAACTATCAATTTGTAATAACTGAAATTGGCGGAACCGTTGGTGATATTGAATCACTTCCTTATGTGGAAGCTGTTCGTCAGTTAAAATGGGAATTAGGAAAAGATGCAATGGTGATCCATTTAACATTGATCCCTTACTTATCTACTACCGGTGAATTAAAAACAAAACCAACACAGCATTCCGTAAAACTATTATTGGAATACGGTGTTCAACCCGATGTATTGGTTTGCAGAACAGAGCATGCCTTAAACAGAGATCTCAGAAACAAGATCGCATTATTCTGTAATGTTGCTCCCAATGCAGTTATTGAAGCACGTGATGCAAGTACGATCTACGAAGTTCCTTTATTAATGGAAGAAGAACAATTGGATGTGGTTGTATTGAACCAACTAAATCTTCCTGTTTCTGAGAACATCGACTTGGGGAAATGGAAAGATTTTTTACAAAAATTCAAACACCCGAAGCACCATATCAAAATCGGATTGGTAGGGAAATATGTAGAATTAAAAGATTCATATAAATCTATTTCCGAAGCATTTATTCATGCTGGTGCATCCAACGATTGTAAAGTAGAAATTGAATGGATCCATTCAGAAAGCATCACCGATGAAAATGTAGAAGAAAAGTTTGCCGGATTGGGCGGAATTTTAGTTGCTCCGGGATTCGGACAACGCGGAATTGAAGGAAAGATCACGGCTATTAAATACGCAAGAGAAAACAATGTCCCATTTTTCGGCATCTGCTTAGGAATGCAATGTGCTGTAATTGAATTTGCTCGCAATGTATTAGGATTCAAAGATGCGAATTCAACAGAAATGAACCCGGGAACTACAAATCCTGTAATCGACCTATTGGAAGCACAAAAGAAAATTACAAAAAAAGGAGGAACGATGCGTTTGGGATCATACCCTTGCAACGTTTCAGAAAACACAAAGGCTTGGGAGATCTACAAGCAAAAAGAGATCAACGAACGCCACCGTCACCGTTACGAATTCAACAATGAATACTTGCAGGATTTTGAAAAGGCAGGCATGATCGCTTCAGGAATAAACCCTGAAGGCGGACTTGTTGAGATCGTTGAGATCAAAGATCACCCTTGGTTTGTTGGTGTTCAATTTCATCCGGAATACAAAAGCACAGTGGCCAATCCACATCCTCTGTTTGTTCATTTTGTAAAAGCAGCCATCGAAATTAAAAAACTGGTTCATTAACAAATAGAATTTCATTCATAAACGTAAATTCAGTAACAAAGTCATTGCGATTTACGGAGCAATCTCTATGGAACTATCATGGGATCATTGAACACATCGCAACAAGGTCAAAAACAAGAATAAGAATAAGAATAAAGAAATAAAAAACATAATTTATGAAAAAACTATTACTTCTTTTTATCACGATCATGTCATTTACATTCTCGGGAATGTCACAGTCTATTAATTGCGGAAGTTTCTGTGTTCTTAATATTGGGAATGTAGATACAACGAACAACGAAATGGATGTAACTCTTTATAATGGCGACACCAACCATGTGAACTACCCTACTATTATTGTGGTTGATGCATTGGGCGATACGATAGCAAATAAAACAGATTTCTATTATCTGTTTGCTCACCTTGCCGGAGATACCGTTACACAAACACTTCCTTGTTACGTGGACAGTATTCCAACCAGTTTTTCCGGAACCGTTTATCTCATCGACAGAATATGGAATGATACCTGCTCTTTCACCTATCCGATGTCGTGTACCGTTGGAATAAACGAAGCATTGGCCTCCAACATATCTTTTGTGGTATTCCCAACCCCGGCTTCTGCCATTATCAATATCAACTTAAGTGAATTAAAAAACAAGACGGCAACCATTCAATTATATGATGCAACGGGAAGACTTGTAAAAACTGTTTTAACTTCAGAAAGAACATTATCAATAGATAGAGGAGATTTACGGAGCGGGATCTACTTTTTAAAAGTACTGATTGGTGATAAAGAATTGAGTAAAAAGATTGTGTTGGATTAATTAACTTGGAATCTTGAAATAAATAAGATCTGAAAATCTTTAAGATCTAAATATTCAATTTTAATAAATCGAGTTACGTTCAAAAAAATCAAAAAATTATTAATTTTTCTGAGTATTCTAATTTTAGTATTGTACTTGCTTCATACAAATTCGGCTATACCTAGAAGAAGATTATCTTCACTATTTTAGCTACAGACTTTTATTTTTTCATGAAAGAATATGATAAAGAAAAATACCCGAAGTAAAAGAAATTGCTTTATAAATTATTAGGGAAACTTAACACCATCACATTCCGTGCAATATACGTCAGGAATAAATGCATTGTATTTCGCATTGATCGCCCTGATAAATTCATTGGCGATAAGCGAATACCCTTTTTGGTTGGGATGGTAACCATCTAAACTGTAAAAACCACCACTCACAAATACGGCATTCAGATCAACTCCATTCCATTTTATGCCGGAAACAACATTTTTCATATACGCATTCATATCTACCAACGCCAAGTTGTATTGATTCGCCTTTTGCGCAATCACGGCATTGTAAGCATTGATCGCCTGATCGATCTCGTATACTTCCGAACTGTCAATGACGTAGCGATCGTTCACAACAGTGAGTAACAAACCGTACTTATAACATTTCATAGAATCAACAGGAACCGACAGTGTAATGTATTCCCCGGAATGCATCTGACGAAAACCACCAAAAGCAGAAGCATCTTCAATCACAAAACCATTCCGGCCTTGTTCAAAATGAATGTGCGTTAAACCGGAAGGAGTATAGAAATCATTCAATGAATCTGCTTGAGTCTGGCGCAGGTCTGCATTATCCCATGCCACCAAAGTATAATAAGGGAAACTTCTGAAATCGGGAATATTTGCGATCACTCCTTTAGCACCGTTAGCTGTTAAGCTTCCCAAAATTGTATCCAATGAATTCGAAAAACTTGCAGCAGATGGAATTGCAGCTCCTGTCCCTCCTTTACTTGCAAAATTAAATATATCTTCCATACCTAACCAAGCAGTAATGAAACTGGCATTTTGCTGACGAGCATCTTCATATAAGGTTGATACTCCGGGATCACTTGCAATGCGAGCATAGTATGGATTTGTATTTCCTGTTACTGAAGTGGTACCAAATGACGGATTAAAATAATCGGACAGTGCAGCATACGGAACAGCAAAATTCTGAACACTATTTCCTGCAATTCCTGTTAAATATGGAGTCGCAGCTGAAATTGAAATCGTATTTTTTAAGGGCGATAAGGATGTAACTCCCTGACAATTTGTTTTATTTCCCAAATGACTTGGTGTAATGAACCAACTTTCCCAAAGTTTACTGTTTAACCCCAAACCGTTATTATCCGGCATTAATGCTTGATTAAATTGCGGCCCGCCAACCAATTTAAATTGCTCGGCAAGCAAAGCGGGAATTGAAAGTGATTGTCCTTTTTTATACAAAGCGCCATCCTGATAACCGGCTAAATAATTCCCACCGACAGCGATCATTTTAGAAAAATTTGCATCACCTGCGCTCGGCTCCGGAATTTCTAATTCAGGGGTGCAGGAAGAAAGCAAAAAACAAAAAGCAGAAAGTGTAAGTATTTTTTTCATTGATTTGAACTAAATTGCTAATGATAAATTAACCGCTTCTACACTCTTTATTTCAGGAACTGATCTTTTTACAGATTCTTCAATCCCGGCCTTCATGGTCATCATACTCATTGAGCATGATTTGCAAGCACCAAGTAATTCTACTTTCACAATAAAATCATCCGTGATCTCAACCAATGAAACATTGCCGCCATCTGCCTGCAGATAAGGACGAATCTGGTCCAGCGCTTCTTCTACTTTTTTTGATAACTCAATCATATAGTTCCTTAATTAATGCCTCCTGCGAAGCGTCATTTACTTTTTTCATTGTGTTCGAAGTCGAGTTAAAACATCATATTATCGAAAGTCTGTACTCAATTAAGATATCCTTTGTCGAGGCAATGGATACAGTTTAAACTTAATTGTTCGATACCAATTCTCTCTGACTATTCACGATTGAAACTTGCTGCGCAACATTACTTGCCATTTGCATAAAAGCCAATGCTTGTGGAGTAGTGTCCTGCATTACTGCGGGACGACCGGCATCACCAGCTTCACAAATACTTTGCACCAACGGAATTTCTCCTAACAAAGGTACATTCAGCTTTTCGGCAAGTGTTTTAGCACCATCTTTTCCAAAGATATAATATTTATTGTCCGGCAATTCCGCAGGACTGAAATACGCCATGTTCTCAACGATACCTAGCACAGGAACATTGATCTGAGGAAGCTGAAACATACCAACACCTTTTTGGGCATCAGCCAGCGCCACATTTTGTGGTGTACTAACGATCACTACACCATTTAAAGGAATGGCACCAACCAATGATAAATGAATATCACCTGTTCCCGGAGGAAGATCAATGATCATATAATCCAATTCGCCCCAGTCGGCATCAGAAAACATTTGAGTAAGTGCTTTCGCAGCCATAGGTCCGCGCCAAACAATTGCTTGTGAGGTATCCGCAAAAAAACCGATAGACAATAATTTTACTCCATAACTTTCTACAGGAATAATTTTGTTGACACCGTCAACAACTTTAATAAGTGGTTTTTCATGCACAACATCAAACATGATTGTTTGAGAAGGACCATAAATATCAGCATCTACTAATCCGACAGTCGCACCTTGCTTAACTAGAGCAACGGCCAAATTAGAAGCAATGGTAGACTTCCCTACTCCTCCCTTACCGGATGCAACAGCTATAATATTTTTCACTTTCGGCAACAAAGGGCCGGATGCTTTTCCAGCAGTTACATTGGCCGTCATTTTAACATCTACAACGGCTTCCTTATCAATAAAATGCAATACAGCATTCACACATGCCTTATGTATCATTTCTTTCATTGGACAAGCAGGAGTTGTAAGCACAACTGTAAAACTTACGTTTTTACCATCAACTTCAAGATCCTTTATCATTCCCAATGTCACCAGATCTTTCTTCAGATCCGGATCATCCACATTTTTTAATGCTTCTAAAACTTGTTCTTTTGTAATGCTCATGCTATTGTTTTCAATAAATTTTAATGTAGTGTAAATATACGAAAAAATGTGATTTGAAGAGAAAGGATTCCTTCCTTTAGAAGACAAGAAAGTGCGATGAAAACGAAGCGAATTTCAATCCAAAACAGGGGTTTCGAAGGCGATAATACAACTATACAGTTTTAATATAGTCGTATTTATACCCAAATAAAAGGGAATCATTAAAAAAAATATTAATTTTTCAAATGGGTGGAATCACTCAAATATTTCCGGGTTTCTGTCACCCATTTATACAAAATTTCTTTTTGTTCAGGGCTTAGTTTTGTATCACCGTGAATGAGCGTATACGAACTCAAAGGCATTTCGCCCTCCTCTACCATCTCTTTTATTTCCTCCAACTTGTGTAGTTTGCGTTTTAAAGAATAGGTTTCGAATTCAGAGAAATTCAACTCCTCTTTTCCTTCGTCAACGTGATGATTCAACCACCAGCCAATCGGTTGAATATTTGTATACCAAGGGTAATTGGTATAATTTGAATGGCAGTCAAAGCAAGAAGTTTGCAAGATCGTTCCCACTTCCGCATTCACAAAAATGGTGTTTTCTGTTTCCGCTTTTCCAAGGTTTCTTTCTGGGCGGATAAATTGAATTAAAATTAAAATTGCAACCACCGCATACAAAAACTTTTTCTTTTTAGTCATGATTTTTTATTTTTTGTCCGTTAAAATTAAATCCTAGTCTCTAGATAAGAAAAGATCAAAGAGGAAGATAGATGCTTAAATGTTAAACCATTAAAAATAGAGATCCTTAATTTACTGTTTCTTCTTTTTTCTTTTCTATATCAAATCGAACCCTATATGCCAAACCAACACTAACAACAGGATAACTTTTTAAAGGTGAATAAATTGGATTACCATAATAGGCTTCTTTTTTATTATTAGTGCCATACTTGTGCTGCCAAGGACTTCTGCTGAGTGAATACCCTAACTCTGCAAAGAGTAGCACTTTTGGCACAACAAAACAATCCAGAAACAATTTCACTTGCATCTCATCGTAACGCACATAATCATAATTATTCTTTTCAGACAAACGAAATGAACGCGTGAACGATTTAAAATTCAGTCCGGTATACAATTTGTTTTTCAGCAAATTAAATTCGACCTTGTAAT
Source organism: Bacteroidia bacterium (assembly GCA_044377775.1). GTDB lineage: Bacteria > Bacteroidota > Bacteroidia > 2-12-FULL-35-15 > 2-12-FULL-35-15 > 2-12-FULL-35-15. The sequence continues at coordinate 2,227 of JBILYL010000005.1, read as the reverse complement.
TCGTAGGAAGAATTCCATAAAGATTGACCCGGTCATTAATCCGCCAATCAACACCCACCAAAGGCACAAAGAAATTACCAAATGCTTCGCGGTTATAATATACACCCAATTTGATTTTAAACTTTTCGCTTGGAACAAACTGTTCTAAAAATATTCCTCCGTACTGAAAATCATAATCATCAATTACATCTTTAAAATCAGACGCGATCTTTGGAATAACCAGAATAACTGTTTCCCACTTTTTATTTTTAGAAACCAGTTTCATCCCTATGGGCATAGAAACACTTGACAAACGGTTTGAATAAGCTGAATCAGGACTAATTGTTGAATTTATCAATTCAGAATTCAGCCTGATCAAGAGTGTGTTACCGTTCTTAAAATTTTTAGGTAAGAATAAATTCAAAAAATAATTATCCGTCTTATTTTTCCAATGTGTACTGTCCTGATAGTTGGCAGAAAATGTCTGATAATTAAAATTCAGGATATCAGCAAATGGCTGAGCCGATAGCTTAATGCAGACAACCACAAAAAAAACAAGAAATTTCATTTTCATAGAACAAATATAAACTTTATTCTAAAACGGAAAAGAGAAGATATCAGTACTATGAAAGGTGTCATACAAAAAGGGAAGACAACGAAGAAAAAAAGCAAGAAAAAATCCCGTACTTCAAACAAAAGAACGGGATTATATTAAAAAAAAACAGGTACTACTCTGTCTTTAATGCTTCGTTGTTATTTTTTATTTTATGAAATTTAATACCGATCATCAGCTCATGGGTTCCGGTGCTGTATTTTTTTATGTTAGTCATGGTAAAATCATACGAATATGCAAAGGTGACATTCTCCTGCATCACGTATCCAACCATTGCAGAAACTGCATCAAGGTAACGGAATGCTCCTCCTACCCATATTTTTTCTTGGTAAATTGCTCTCAAGCCGATATCAAATTGCAAAGGAGCAGGCTTCACATATTTAATGCAAGTGGAAGGTTCAATTTTAAAGTCATCATTTAAATTGAATTTATATCCAGCTGAAGCATAAAAGTGGGTAGCCAACTTACTAAGAGAAGTAGTCGAATTATCAAAGAATTTTATTTTATTCTGTAATATTTGTGGAACGCTTGCTCCTACATACCATTTCTTGTCGGTAGAATATACATACACTCCCGCTCCGAAATCGGGCATCAATACAGATTGTATCCCATTGCTAATAACCAGATCCGAAGGATCACGCAGAGTGATCTTAGAACCGTCCACCGTAAATTGCAACAATCCACCAGTGAGTCCCAACGATACTTTTACTTTTTCAGATACTTTTAAATGATATGCATATGAAAGATAAATTCCTGTTCTGCGTGTAGGTCCTACAATATCAGTAAACAATAATCCACCCAAGCCCATTTTAAGATTTTTGGTAGGGCCATTCACACTTAAGATATACGTGCGGGGAGCATCGGTAATACCGATCCATTGGTAACGGTTGTTTGATTTCGCTTCAAAATAAGGATTACTTCCGCCAATAGCCGGATTCATAACATAATCATTTACCATATAATTACTATACTGAGGCAATTGTTGCGCATTTGCAACAAAACCGGCAAAAATAAAAATAAGTATGTAGCTATATTTTTTCATTATCGCATGATAGTTATTGGTCCGGTATAAGCATCCGGGAATAATGGATCTTTTAGATCGATTATATAATAATACGTTCCTACAGGCAATGGTTTTCCTTTATATGATCCATCCCAATTTTCCTTGTATCCAACCGATTGAAATAATAATTCACCCCATCTGTTATACACCTCAACCTGACACTCAGGGAACAACTCTATTCCATCAATGATCCATTCATCATTTGCACCATCCGCATTCGGAGATATACCATCAGGAAAAACAATTCCGGGACGAACAGTAACAACAACAGAATCGCTTGCAATACAACCTTCAACGGAAGTAACAGTTACAATATATGTAGTAGTTGCGATGGGTGCAGCAACAGGATTTGATGCTGCAGGATTATTTAATGCTCCCGGGATTGGTGTCCAGCTGATAATACCACCAACAACATTCGTTGTAGGAGTACCGCCAAGTGTTGTACTTGCACCGGTAACAATGGTTACATCTGCTCCTGCATTTACAAGCGGTAATGGATTAGCGGTAACATTGATCGTATCGCTATCTGAACAACCTGTTCCATTATCTACAACTACATAAAAGCTGTTGGT
>JBILYL010000045.1:0-12438 GCA_044377775.1 Bacteroidia bacterium | reverse complement strand
GTTAATACTTTTTCTGTTCCGGCACTATTTATAATAAGCACATCCGCTCCCTGAAGCGGCTTGCCATTATGGGTAACAGTTCCTTCTATTCTGGTTTGAGCGAATGAGGTTATGTTATAAGTGAATGAGAAAAATAAGCAAATTGCAAAAATGTATGTTTTATAAATTGAAGTAATGATCATATAAAAGTATATTGTTATTACCTTGTCGTTATATGTAACGAAAGGTGGCTTTATTTATTCCCTAAAGATACCTTTTTTGCATAAATTAACAAAAAATGACAGCCTGTCATTAAAAACAATTTGGCAAATCGTTTGTCTATGTTGAAATACAATTTTATCTTTAGGGTTCAATTGAAAATCACTATTTATCAATCATAATTTAAATTTTAAAAAGATGGCTTTAGAAATCACAGACGCTAACTTTGATGAGTTAGTAGCAAAATCAACAAAACCGGTATTACTTGACTTTTGGGCTGAATGGTGCGGACCTTGTCGCATGGTTGGTCCTGTTGTTGAAGAATTATCAAAAGACTACGCTGATACAGCTGTTGTAGGTAAAGTAAACGTTGACAATAACGCAAATATTTCTGCAATGTTCGGTATCCGTAACATTCCTACGATCCTTTTCTTTAAAGGTGGTGAGGTTGTAGACAAACAAGTTGGAGCAGTTCCTAAATCTGTTTTGGATGCAAAACTTAAAGCTTTGCTTTAGTTCAAGGTTAAAAAGTTTAAAGTTCAAAGTTGGCAGTAGGTAAGTAACCTACTGCTTTACTTTTATCTAAAGCTTGATGGCAATAATTTTCTATTTCGTAACGTTTAAAATAACCTTAAACTTTCAAACTTTAAACTTTGGATTTTATAGATCAACAACAAATTCGTCAATTTTCAAATCTGGAGCTAATAGCAAAACAGGTGGTGGAAGGCTTTATTACGGGTTTGCATAAAAGCCCGTTTCATGGCTTCAGTGTTGAGTTTGCAGAGCATCGTCTTTACAATAAAGGGGAGACTACCAAACACATTGATTGGAAATTATATGGCCGTACCGATAAACTTTTTATAAAACGTTACGAGGAAGAAACAAATCTTCGTTGTCAGCTGATCATTGATGACTCTTCCTCAATGTATTTTCCAATGCCCGATGGGAAAGATGTGAAGCAAAACAAGATCACCTTTTCGGTTTATTGCGCTGCCGCAATGATTGAGTTGTTAAAACGTCAGCGGGACGCTGTAGGTTTGAGCATTTTTTCTGAAACGGTGGAAGTGCATACCCCTGCCAAATCCAGTTCATTGCATCATAAAATGTTATATCATGAATTGGAAAAACGCATTCAGCCACATGATGTGAATGAGCTTAAAAAAACATCTGCCATTACAGCATTGCATCAGATCGCTGAAAGTATTCACAAACGATCATTAGTAATGATCTTTAGCGATATGATGGATTCAAAGGCAAATGCAGACGAATTGTTTTCTGCATTGCAACATTTGAAACACAATAAACATGAAGTTATTTTGTTTCATGTAGTAGATAAGAAAAAAGAAATGGAATTTGATTTTGAAAACCGTCCTTATCGATTCGTTGATATGGAAACGGGAGAAGAGATCAAGTTGCACCCAAATGAAATAAAAGAGTCCTACCTCAGCCAAATGGCAGAATACAAAAAAGAATTAATGCTTAAATGCGGTCAGTATAAAATTGATTTTGTAGAAGCGGATATCAATGAAGGCTTTGATCAGGTGTTGATGCCTTATCTGATGAAGCGAACACGAATGATTTAATCCGAATGGCATTCTTCTAATTTTAAAACATCCATTCTGATTTATTCTTAACGATAAAAAATTGTCAACGTTTTTTCAATTCTGTTTTTTCGTAAATTGTAGCTTCAAAACAAACCGTGATCATATCTAATATTGATGATTAAACTTATTCTAATATTGTTTTCTTTTTTTGCGGTCCATGATGATCTTCAAACAGGTATTAATTATTTTAATGCCCGTTCAGAAAATGCAAAAGGCCTGCAAGCGAATGCAATTAATGTGGATAAGGCAATTCTTATTTTCGATGCGCAGCTAAAACAGAATAAAAATATTCAGGTTGCCGGTGGATATTATTTGCAATGCCTTAATTTTAAAGGTCGATTTGTCTATTTGAATGATAAGGATAAAAAAGTGGTTTATTCTAAAACAATAGAATTAGGAAACGATTTAGTAAAGAAATTTCCGAAAGACGGAAAAATTCGTTTTGAACTCACCTCCGCAATTGCTTTATTAGCTGAAATAAACGGAGTGATGAAAAGTATTGATGATGGTGTAATGGCTAAATTGCTTTATCATACAAAGATGCTGATTCTTACCGATTCGATGTATAATGAAGGTGGTGGATGGAAATTTGATGCCGGATTAAACTATAAAACACCTTATGTTCCTTTGGTTTTAACATGGCCTGATAAAGGCAGAGCAGTTTCTGTTATGAAACACGCGCTTGGATATTTTCCTACCAATGTTGGTTGTAATTTTTATTATGCGGAAGCCTTGTATGAAAATAATCAGAAAAAATTAGCGAAAATTTATTTTGAAGCAACGGTGAAATTTCCTTCAAGGAAAGATTTTACAATTGAAGATGAGTTTTTTAAAGTGAAGGCAAAAAAGTATTTAGAGAAAATCTAGAAATTATAATATGCTCTTAGTCCAACAGAATGCTGCCATTTCAATTTTGGATTATCTCCGATCTTAATTCCCTCATACGAAGGACTGTAAATTAATTGAATCGTAAATTTTTCACCCATCGCAATGTTGATGCCCACTCCGGCATACGCTCCAAAACCCATTCCTCTGGGTAGTCTAGTATAACCTGCCTGAATTCCCTGGTAATCATAGAATTCGGTTAAATCAATCTTCAGATTATTAATGAGGATCTCGTTTTTATCGAATTGAGAATACGTCATGTTTAATCCTCCTTCTGCAAAGAAATTTATTGTTTCATTATCGCCAAACAACCTGTTGTATCCAATCTGAATCATTAAACGTTGTTCACCGCCCTTAATTCCAAACGTTTGTATGCTGTTATTGATTGGGCTGGAACCGGTCGATGGTCTGGTAGTGATCGTGAAGTTTCCGGAAACATTTAATTTGGCAGCATTCACATTTAAGGAAATGGCATTTTTATTATCTACCGAGTATCTGCATTGTAATCCGAATAAAAAGGATGCGGTATAACGCATATTAATGGGCATATCGTTTTTAGTAAATTCCCATTCACCTGGATTTACATTCAGCGCTTGTGCGATTAGGTCTGTTTGTCCGTTACCGCCACCATATTGAAAGTTGATCTTGTTATTCATCCAGCAGCTATCAAAATTAGTAATTCTTAAGCCATCCATATTAAAGCCATAACCATCATAAACACCGGCTGTGTATTTATTTGCAAAATAGGATCCCACATAAAATCCAATTTTAAATGGGCGTTGTTTTCCTGGCGTTTCAGTTGTTTCGCTCTCCGTTGTTTCCTGAGCAAACATTAACGTTGAAAAGAAGAGAAATAGGGCTAAAAATATACGGCTGATTTTATTCATCTTACAAAGTTAATTATTTGAAAGCGTTGTCAATACTTTAAATGCTACTCTTGAATGTTTTTCGACAAGGTCGAAATGATATTTTGTTTGTCTTTTTTGAACGACACGAAATTACCTAGGTGACTTTCATGTTTTTTATCGGTTTAAGTAAGCCTTCCAAGCCATTTAGTTTGATCTCATAAATGGTTTGTAAAAGCATTCCCAATTTGCCATCCGGAAAACCTTTGCGCTGAAACCATTCCAGATAGGAAACGGGCAGATCGCATAAAATAGTATTCTTGTAACGGCCAAAAGGCATCTTCATGCTCACGAGCTGCAGTAATAATCCGGAATCCGGTTGATCAGTTATTTGCTGCATGCCGCTTTTTTATAATCACTTTTTACAAGCGGGTTATCAAATACCTGAAAGGTAATATTCGGAGCTCCGAATAATTTACAATAGCGGTCGTGATTCATTTGTTCTGCTTTTTGCAAGGCCAATACAAACGTTCTTGATTTATAAAGTTCAGGCATTTTCGCACAGATAGAAGCATAGGCAAACAATAGATTTTCGTTTACACTTTGCTGAGGAATGAAAGGTGCTAACAAGCTTGCCGCGAATTTGTAATCTTTAAAACGGGCAAATACATAGGCTAATTTCAGGTTGTTCTGCCAGGAAGATTCCTTAATGTTGTAGAATATTTTTATTTTTTCGATACACGCTTGTGTCACCAACTCACTGTTTTCAGCGGAATCCATTGCTTCGATGATCTTGAACTGCCATTCAATGTTCAAGGCGTCCACATATTTTTTTGGCACATCCGTTTTGTACATCGCGTCAATGCGTTTTTGCATTTCATTCTGTGCTTTTACATCTCCGATGGTACTGTCTAATTTCACTGCGCAAAAAATATTGTTGAAGGTGATATAGTTGTTTGACGGATCAAGTGTAGCGAGTTTTTTCATTTCCGAATAATCTTCATCGCTTGCCACATTATTATTGTACATGAAGCGCAAAACGACCTGATTATTCAATAAACCAGAATTTTTTACATCGAAGGGAATATTCATCTTCGAAGGAGCTTCAGCAGAATATTTTTGCAAACGCATTTGTTTGCCGATATAATATTGGATCTTCAAACACTGTTTGATGTCCATTTTTTTCATCGACTGATTGAATTTACTTACCGAAAATTTCTCTTCCTTGTTTCCGGTAATGTCATAGGTAACGTCCATGATGATCTGAGCAAAACGCTCTTTCCCCAAAATGGGTTCCAGTTCTTTTGCGAGTCCTTTACCATTGATTTCCTGAATGGCCTTTTCTTTCGTCATTTTTGTCAGGTAGTCGTACTTACCATCTTCCGCTTCCAGTTGGAAAAGGCTCCAGGAATCGGTTGTTTTTACATTTGTTACAACGCCTGCTTTTTGCATCTTTGACAATGCTTTGACGATACTTTCAGCACGTTTCTTTTGAAGTTTTTCATTTGATTTTGCATCTCCTTCAATGGATGAATAGGCGGTGATGTATAAACCTTCAATAAAGAAATCAGGCTCCTGAAGAGCTGTCAGGAATGGCTCCATATCTGTTTCTTTGTAATCGGATTTGTTTTTTTCGAAAGGAACATTAAAATTCAGAAGGGTGGATTCTGATTTGGGTTCAAATGGCGGTTTGAAATAAGCCGCACTGTCAGGCATCAGTAACATGCCCAATTGAGAGTTCGATTCCTGATCGCCTTGTTCGATCTTGGATGGCATGATCACTTTACATAATTTGCCATCCTGAACGATCATCAGGTTCATTTCATACGGACCCGTTATTTTTTTTGGAAGCACACCTAACTGAACATCAAGCTTTGTTGGTTTGATGGTACGGTTCCCCTTTTTTACAGCTTTTATTCTGTTTTTGCTGTAAAGTTTACTCATCGTAACCGTTTTTAATAGCACACCTTTTGAGATAAGGTTGTTATCAACAATGTTGTAATCCGGATTGTCATATTGTGCCCGTTGAACAACATCAACCGCCAATCCGTCACCTGATTTGCGGATAAACTTCGATAGTGCTTTCAGGTTCGCATACTTAATATAGATCTTGCCGTTCTCCACATACAAGCCACTCGCTAATCCTTCCCAGTCTTTGAATTTTTTACAGGCATTGCAGCTTCTGTCCTCGGGCTCTTTTAATTTTTTTGTTTTGGAAGAGTAGGGAACCGGTAATTCTTTTTTCTTATCAGCTCCGCTGTTAAAGGTGTTGAAACTTCCGAATACGATCGAAATATAAGCCTTTTTACCACTTGCATCAATTGTAACAGAAGGACTTGCAAAAAGATAATCAGCATTTTTAATGACACTTTGGTTTGCTTTTCCAACCCGCCATTTGTAAAAAGCAGCATCGGCTAATTCCTGCGCGGACATAGTTGTTTTGCCTTTTACGATGCTTGTCGCAAGAACAAGTTCCTGCGTTTTGTTCGTACCTCCAACGGAAATCACCCGTTTTTGAGTTGTTTTATATTTTCCTTTACTGTTTTCAAGCTGCGCTTTTCCATTTTTTGCCATATCCGTACTTTGGATCGCAGCCGCTTTGCCTAATACATCATTGTATTCTAATGAATCCAGCTTGTTTTCAATACGTACTTTATTAAGCGCCTTCAATAAAGCAATTTCAGCCTCTTTTGTATTGAAATCATTTGATGGAGCGGGTTTTGTGGTTTTTTTTTGTGAAAAACCATGCATAGCGCTGAGAGAGAGGAATAATACAAGCGTAGCTTTTTTAAACATAATCAGTTTTTAATGGGGATGATAATTTGTTGATATTGCGTTTAAATATTCAAGCGCAATAAAAACTTTTTTATTAGGTTTGTACAGCTTCAAATGAAGATGATTGACCCTTTACAAATATATTTTTTTGAAAGGTAAAAGCACAGATTAATAATCAACATTTTATGAACAAAATATTAGTTGCCAACAGAGGAGAGATCGCATTAAGGGTAATGCGCTCTTGCAGAGAAATGGGTATTCAAACGGTAGCCATCTATTCCGAAGCGGATAGAAATGCTCCTTTTGTAAAATATGCTGACGAAGCAGTCTGTATTGGTCCGCCACCTTCTAACCAGTCGTATTTGTTAGGAGATAAAATAATTGAAGTTTGTAAAAAACTCAATGTGGATGGAATTCATCCCGGCTATGGTTTCCTTTCCGAAAATGCCGAATTTGCCCGAAAAGTAAAAAAAGCGGGTATCACATTCATCGGGCCGTCAGCGGAAGCAATGAATATGATGGGGGATAAGTTATCCGCGAAAGCGGCAGTGAAAAAATACAAAATACCAATGGTGCCCGGCTCCGAAGGTGCAATTTCAAGTGTTGAAGAAGGAAAAGAGGTAGCACTGGCAACCGGATTTCCGCTTTTGATAAAAGCAAGTGCAGGTGGTGGCGGAAAAGGAATGCGTATCGTTGAAGTGATTGAAGAGTTTGAGGAGCAAATGAAAATGGCGGTAAGTGAAGCAACTTCGGCTTTTGGTGATGGTTCTGTATTTATCGAACGTTATGTTGCCGGTCCTCGTCATATTGAAATCCAGATCCTTGGTGATACACATGGTAATATCGTCTATTTATTTGAACGCGAATGTTCAATTCAAAGACGCCACCAGAAGGTGATCGAAGAAGCACCTTCTTCCGTTCTTACTCCTGAAATCCGGAAAGCAATGGGTGAATGTGCTGTAAATGTTGGTAAAGCTTGCGATTATGTGGGTGCCGGAACAGTCGAGTTTCTCTTGGATGAAAATAAGAACTTCTACTTTTTGGAAATGAATACCCGTTTGCAGGTGGAGCATCCTGTAACAGAAATGATCACCGGTTTGGATCTTGTTAAAGAACAGATCAAAGTTGCTAGAGGGGAAAAATTGTCCTTTAAGCAGGAAGACTTAAAAATTAATGGACACAGTCTAGAAGTACGCGTATATGCAGAAGATCCGACAAACAACTTTTTACCGGATATTGGAAAATTAGTTACGTATAAGCGTCCGCAAGGCTTAGGTGTGCGTGTGGATGATGGATTTGAAGAGGGAATGGATATTCCAATCTATTATGATCCGATGATCGCTAAATTGGTAACACATGGTAAAGACCGTGAAGAAGCGATTAACCGTATGATCCGCGCAATTGATGATTATAAGATCGTGGGGGTGGAAACAACATTGAGCTTTTGTAAGTTCGTGTTGAAACACAAAGCTTTTACTTCCGGTAACTTTGATACACACTTCATCAAATTTCATTATTCACCAGAAATGCTTGCTGAAACAAATGAAGATGAGGCTCTTATTGCTGCTTTATTCGGTGCAAAATTGATGAGTTCAGCAAAAGCGGTTACTCAAAAGCCGGAGGAAGGGCAGAGCGTTTCGAAATGGAAATCGAATAGATAATTGTTCTTGCGAAGATTTATTAGGGAATCAATCTCTCTTGAAGATTACAGCAAAAGGTTTGATAGCTTCTTAACTCTCAAGGACTTTTTTTAATGGAATGGCACACGGAGAGCGAATCGCAGTGTTTATTCTTGACAAGAACAATTTAGTTTACAAATAATCATACATTACAAGCAACTTTTAGCATACTTACTCGTTACAGTAATAAATACAGCCTAAAATGGCAACAAGAATTCTCCTATTCTTATTTTTTTTCTTTATTCCGTTCGCCGGGATGACTCAGACGAATACAACCCTTAAGTCGGCTCTTCCTGAAATTATAGGAACTTTAGTAGAGACCGTTTATTATGAAGGAGATACAATTCCTTACGCGAAATTAGGTGTTGTTACCTGCAGTGCCGATCGTGTTTTTAAAAATTACAGGCAAAAAGCGGCTTGGGACAGATTGAAATACAATGTAAAAAAAGTCTATCCTTATGCTATTCTGGCATCTGCAAAATTAAAAGAATACGACAGAGTGTTAGCGACAATTCCAAGCGAAAGTGGTAAAAAAGCATTTATGAAATTGGCTGAAAAGCAGTTGAAAAATGAATTCAGTGATGAATTAAAAAATCTGTCGGTAAATCAAGGCCGGATCTTAATAAAACTGATCGACAGGGAAACAGGAAAAACGACCTATGATATTGTGAAAAATATGCGGGGTTCCTTTTCTGCTGCGATGTGGCAAGGTGTTGCCATTGTTTTTAACTCCAGTTTGAAATCTGATTACGATGCCGAAGGTGAAGAAAAAAATATTGAAATGGCTATAAAGATGATCGAGGACGGACAGTTTTAAACGCTTTTTCACATTTCAGCCAATGCAGAGAAATCTGAAGATGTTACCTCTAATTTATACCTAGAGGTTTTTTTATTCTTTAACATCGAAGGATAAAATTTAATAAATGTGTTAAAAAGAATACTGAAACATTGAAAAATGGCTTTTATATATTATTGTTTTTTGTTTTGACATCGATAAATGTGAATTCTCAAAATCACATTATCCCCAACATATTTTCACCCAACAACGATGGTCAAAATGATGCGATAGACTTTTCGCACCTGAATCTGGTAGAGGAAATCGTAGATGTTTATAACCGTTGGGGGAACATTGTTTTTCAATCGAGCCGGACTGTCGTAAAGTGGGATGGTAAAGATTTAAAAGGAAACGATTGCGCTGAAGGTGTTTACTATTATGTTTTTCATTATGCCAAATTTATTAATAAGACCATCAATAAAAAGGGATTTATTCAGTTGGTACGGTAGATCCGAATGACGTTCTGAAACAAAAAAAAAGAGCTCCGTAAAAACGAAGCTCTTTTATTTTGAAATCTGAAATCTTTTTTAAGCCATTTCTTTTTTCTTGAAACTGTCAGCCACAATCAGGTCTTTTGTGCCATGTCCCCAGGAATAAAAACCTTGTCCGGATTTTACACCTAAATGTCCGGCTGTAACCATGTTTACTAAAAGGGGACAAGGAGCATATTTCGGATTTCCGTAACCGTCCTGAAGAACTTTTAGGATAGAAAGACAAACATCTAATCCGATAAAGTCAGCTAATTGCAATGGCCCCATTGGATGAGCCATTCCTAACTTCATAACGGTATCAATTTCGTCAACACCTGCTGTTCCTTCATGAAGCGTGATGATTGCTTCATTGATCATCGGCATTAATATTTTGTTGGCCACAAAGCCAGGATAATCATTTACTTCGGTTGGAACTTTGTTTAGTTTCTTTGATGTTTCCATGATAAGGCTACAAACCGCATCTGAGGTAGAATAACCACGGATCACCTCAACAAGCTTCATTACGGGAACCGGATTCATGAAATGCATTCCGATCACTTTATCGGCACGTTTCGTAACAGCTCCAATTTTTGTGATGGAGATCGAAGACGTATTGCTTGCCAAAATAGTATTCGGAGGACAAATCTTGTCTAGCTCTCTGAAGATATTCAGTTTGATCTCAACATTTTCTGTAGCAGCTTCAACAACCAGATCCGCACTTTTAACGCCATCCGCCATAACGGTGAATGTGCTGATGTTTTTTAATGTAGCCGCTTTATCCGCTTCGGTGATGCTGCCTTTTGCAACAATACGATCCAGGTTTTTTGAGATCGTTGCAATGGCCTTATCTAAAGCAGGTTGCGAAATATCTATTAAAGCTACATTATAACCAAATTGAGCAAAAGTATGAGCAATTCCGTTGCCCATTGTACCTGATCCTATTACTGCGATGTTTTTCATGTTTTTTAGTTCAAAGTTTAAAGTTCAAAGTTATAAAGTTTAAAATTAAAACAAAGCCCAAATTCAACATTGAACTTTTGAACTTTTATCTTACTTTCCTCTTCCCTGAATAACGATAAGTGCAGTATAGATCAATATTTTGATATCAACCGCAATAGACATGTTTTCGATGTAGATAATATCATATTTCAGACGTTGAACCATTTCATCCACATTTTCGGCATATCCGTATTTTACTTGTCCCCATGAAGTTATTCCCGGACGGACTTTGTGAAGATGTTTATAATGTGGGGCTTTCAATACGATCTGGTCAATAAAAAATTGTCGTTCCGGACGCGGACCAACTATACTCATTTCACCAATCAGAACATTGTAGAATTGGGGGATCTCATCCAGGCGGACCTTTCTAAGAAATCGTCCCAAAGGAGTAATACGGGGGTCGAGTTTACTGGAAAGAGCCGGACCAGCTTTTTCGGCATCAGTAAACATGGATCTGAACTTATGGATCATGAATGGTTTGCCGTGCCATCCGATACGTTCGTGACTGTATAAGATGGGACCCTTTGAGGAAAGTTTTACAGCCAAGGCTAATATAAAATATACCCAGCTGAAAAGTGTTAGTACGATAATAGAAATACTTATGTCCATTATTCGCTTCAATGATTGTTCCCAGGTCGGCATAATTTCTCTGGAGATCTCAATCAGGGGAGCTCCGAAGATGGAGGTCATTTTAACGGAGCCGGAAAGGATGTCGTACATGTCGGGAATCACTTTTATGATGATACCACGGTAATCCAATTCATTTACAATTTTACCAATGTTCTCATGTTCGAAAGATTCGATGGCAATGATCACTTCTTCTATCTTATATTTTGATATAATATCTTTAAGGTCAGATAGTTCTCCTAAGTGAGGTAAGCTTTTCTTTAACTCTTGAGAGAAACCGTTCTTGTTCTCAATATGAACAAATCCTTCAAACTTGTTGCCCGATGATTTGGTTTGATTCTCCATTTCGGTGTAGAGTTTCAGTGCATTTTCATTGCTACCAACCAAGAGGGTATTGAATCCGATCTTTCTATTGTGAATGCTTTTATTGGTAATACTTGAAAGGATAACTCTAAAAAATGCTGTAAAGCCAAAATGAAGGAGAAACAGGGTAATGATACTTTGGTAGTAGTTTTTGTAGGATCCGATCTGATCATCCAGCAGAATTGCAAAAAAGATGAACAATACACCAATTATCGATAACAGGAGTGTTTGTCCGATTTCTTTTAACCTTGATTTACGGTAGATATCTTTATAAGTTCCTGTAAGATAATACATTAAGATCCAAAAGAGGGGGATAAAAAGTAGGCCCCAATAGTATTGACGATCGTAGACCAGGGGTACAGGCATGCCAAATTTTGCGGTTTCAATGTAAAGCTTCCGGAAGGAAAAGAAGATTGCCCAAGCGAGCATTGCGGCTGAAATATCGGCAAAAAGGTATTTAAAAACTTGTAAATTTTTATTCATAAACTGCTAAGTTATCTTTTGGCCATATGCACTATGTCCTTCTTTCTGCATCCTGTTTTCATTCAATTTTGTGAGCGCAAAACCATAAAACGACTAATTTAAAACGATTTGACTAGTAAACAAGTTTTATGTTATCGAGAAGCAGAGCGGCACTGTCAGCTCCTGAAGAGTTAATCATTCCCCATGCAATTTTATAATCGACAGCTGTAAAGGCGCCACTAACATTTGGTGTCAGGTAAATGTAAGCCTTGTTCCAGTTGCTACTTGGATTGAGGTGCAGAGCAGTATATTGAGCTGATGAACTTGTTCCGTAAGCAATTACACTCACGGTAAACTCATAATTACATTTGTAATTGAATTCAAGAAAAACGTAGGATCCGTTGATTGGCAATGGATATTTTGCAACGGTTGCGCATTCAAAAAAAGTTCGGGTGGCATCAATATAGGCAACACCGCTGCTTGTACCTTCGAATACATTAGGATCTGGAGATGTAAGTTCCTGGAAGGTCGTATCCGAGTTAGAAGTAGGAGCAATGGTTACACCAGCACCTTCGAAATCTTCTAAAAAAGCAAAATGGGTTGTTGCTAGATAGCTTACAGAAGGAGTTAAAGTAACTGTTGTACCAGCCTGAAAACTAACTAATTGTTCGTGTTTTGAATAGAATGGGTAAGGCG
>JBILYL010000044.1:0-12455 GCA_044377775.1 Bacteroidia bacterium | reverse complement strand
CCATTTAGTGTATCAGCGAAATTTGCTCCATATAAAGCGGTTTCAAAATCATTTATATACGTTTGAATGTATGTTTTTTGCTGAGGGGTAATTGAAGTCGGTTTAGGATAATCATAAACTAAATTTACATTAAATGTTGGATGATCTATCGGATGGTAATTAAGTAACCAGCTATTACTTGAGTCCCAATAGTCATTTTTAATAATATAACCACCTGTTACATTTATACCAGTATTTTCTGTGGAGTCTAATTTTGCAATGTCTACTCTATTGCTATCTCTCTTAATAGATTCCATTAGTAAATAAATCCCTTGATAGCTTCCGTTAAGAACAACTTCACAGAATTGGCTTCTCGCTCCATAATGCCCCATTTCACTAAAAAGTTTATAAGGTAATGTGTTACGCATAAATGCTTTATCGTTATAATTTGCAATCAGGCACCAATCATGTTCCTCCGGCATATTAAGCAGAGAAACATTTAATTCGCCATTTAATGCATCACGTGTTTCAATACCATAAGGTTTTTGAGGTAAAGAAGCAGAATATGCACCACGTATTTCAATGCCAATATTTCCATTATAATTATTTGCAGAGTCATTAATATTATTTATCATTCCAACACCATTATAAATGATTCCCATTGTTGCATCTATTTTAGGTTCATTAGGGATTGCAACTCCTCCGGTATTAATAATAACAATTGGTAAATTACTACTTGTGAAATTAATATATCCCGCTGGTGTATTGCTAAATTTGATATTCCAGGAAATGACATTTCCGACTTCACCCACGGTTTGATCTCGAATCATTAAATTCCAGGTTCCATTCGGATTTTGCCCATTATTAAAGGATGCTAAAGCTTCAGTAGGTTTGAAAATACCAGTGAAAGGTGCCGTTCCGCTACTTATCGATGTTGCAGCCGAATCGTTAAATACTGTATTTGTATAATTGTTTCCTGTTCCTCCATTGAAAGATGTAAGTACATAAATTGAACCGGCTGGTGATTGTAATTTCATTCTAAGATCTACGTCATTAGTATGTAATACATTTATAGTAATTGATTCTATCCCAAATGTGCTTGTATTTATAGCAGTTGGCAAACCACTAACAGCTATGGGGTAGTAGTTGTAAGCATTATCGTCTGTGATGCCTCCTCCAATAGTATTTGTAAAGGTTTGTGCATTTATTGTAATTAATAGGATTGAAAAAATGAGTGTAAGTAGTTTTGTTTTCATTGTTATTTTAAAATGAACATTAGGTTATTTTTTTGTATCGATCTGCTAAATTTAAACCCAAAATGTATGCAATTGATTATTAGCTCTTTATTGCTTCTAAAGACGTATCGGAATCCCAAAATGGGACATATTTTCAGGAATGGAATACTGATTTTTTGGATTTCATTTAAAAAACAACAATTATGGAAGTTAATAAATATTTCTATTAGAATTTATTTTTTTGTAAGTCAGTACTTTAAATATAATATTTTGTTCTATTCATTAGTATCGAAAAAAAATGGATGTATTTCATTAATTTAGCAATAAATAATTGAAATGGAAAAAAGGTGGAGCATAAAGTCGGGTGTTGATGAAACAATTGTTAACCGGTTATCAGAAGAGTTGAAAGTCGATCAGGTGCTTGCGAATTTATTGGTGCAGCGAGATATTACCAGTTATGATGAAGCAAAGAAATTTTTCCGCCCTTCTTTAACGGATCTTCATGATCCTTTTTTGATGAAAGATATGGATCTGGCAATTGCCCGTCTGGAGAAAGCAATTTTATCAAAAGAAAAAATATTGGTTTTTGGTGATTATGATGTTGACGGCACAACTGCAGTTGCTTTGGTTTATTCTTTTTTGAAAAGTCTGCCGGATTCTGAAGGCCTTGTTGATTATTATATTCCTGACCGATATGCCGAAGGGTATGGCATTTCTTTTCTTGGTATTGATTTCGCAAAAGAAAACAACTTCTCTTTAATTATTGCGTTGGATTGCGGGATCAAGGCAATTGATAAGGTGGATTACGCAAATGAACGCAGCATCGATTTTATTATTTGTGATCATCATCGTCCTGGTGATAAACTTCCCAATGCAGCTGCTATCCTTGATCCTAAACGCAGCGATTGTAATTATCCATTTGATGAATTGTGTGGTTGTGGTGTTGGATTTAAATTGGTACAGGCCTATGCTCAAAAAAATAATATTCCCTTTGAATCACTTTTTCAGTACTTGGATCTGACCGCTATTTCAATCGCTTCAGACTTAGTTCCTATCGTTGGTGAAAATCGCGCTTTGTGTTATTTCGGATTGCAACAAATAAATAAAGAACCCCGCAAAGGAATCAAAGCAATATTAGATCTTGCAAATATCAAAAAGGAAGTAACCATGAATGAATTGGTATTCACCGTTGGCCCGCGAATCAATGCCGCAGGAAGAATTGAAACAGGAAGAAATGCTGTCGCTCTTTTGGTTTCTGAAAATCATGCCGATGCAAAAATATCCGGAATAAATATTAATACTTCCAATACTGAGCGCAGAGTTTTAGATGTAAGTATTACACAGCATGCATTAAGCATGATCGATGAAAATAAGGAATTGATCAATCGTAAATCGACCGTATTGTTCCATGCAGAGTGGCACAAAGGAGTTATCGGAATTGTTGCTTCACGGTTAATAGAAAAATATTATCGCCCAACTATCGTTCTTACGGAGTCGAATGGAATGGCTACAGGCTCTGCACGTTCTGTAAAAGATTTTGATGTTTACGATGCTATTGAAGCATGCTCTGATCTGCTGGAACAATTTGGCGGACATAAATATGCGGCCGGCTTGTCGATGAAATTAGAAAACCTTGCTGCCTTTCAGCAAAAATTTGAAGAAGTTGTTTCAGCAACCATCAAAGATCATATGCTTATTCCGGAAATTGCAATTGATGCCGAATTAAAATTATCCGACATCACACCCAAATTTTTCAGAATCCTGAAGCAATTCGAGCCATTCGGGCCTGGTAATATGTCTCCGGTATTTATGAGTAAAAATCTTGTGGATAAAGGGTATGTGAGGATCGTTGGAAACAACCATTTGAAACTGGATATTCAGTCTGCCGAAAAACCGAAAGAAGCTTTTTCTGCTATTGCTTTTGCACAGGCACAGCATTTTGATGACGTGTTGCGCAAAAAAACATTCAGCGCATGTTATGCGATTGAAGAAAATGAATACAACGGTAAAGTGTCTTTGCAGATGAATGTGAAGGACATGAAGATGGAATAAAATTGCTTAAGATTTCAGATTTTTTTTACTTCACAATTATTCTTCCCAATAAGTTGTTGAAAGCCTTATATGCTTCTAATAAGGATTGATGTGTTTGTAACAAAGGAATTAATTGTTCTTCAGGTGGGTTCTCCTTTAATTTTTTCTGAATATTGTGAATCATCATTTCTAATTTACGACTCTTCAACGAATAGACTGCGCCATAGATCGATTGCTTTAAAATATCCTCTTCTTTGGTCGGATAGATTCCATGTTCTTCCCAGTTGGAAAGAGTATACGGACTGCTTATTAAATCGATTGTTAAGGAGCTGAGTGCGATGTTTTCATGGCTGATAAAATATCCGGTGTCAGGAACAATACCTTTTTCCACATGTTGTACAAATTCATTGAACATACTATTATACAATAAATTTTCCAGTACAATGTTATCGCTTTGAAGTTCGTGAATGATAAGGTAAGCCGTTGTCACTTCCATCTGAACAGGCTTTCCGCCTTCGTCTTCACTGTCAATAGAAATCGGGTGACTTCCGAAATTAATCAGCAAGCGGATAATATCCCTTTCCTGATATTCAGCATCTGCTATTGTATGTTCTCTTTTTTCCTCACGAACAACTTCTTCAATTGCGCTCCCTTGGTATTCCGGTGTCGGCTGGTTCCGTTTGTCGTTAAAGTTTTTATTGCGGATCTTATTTAATTCACTCAATAAAATTTGTTCATCAACATCCATGATGCGGCCACATTCCTTCACATATACAGATCGGTAAATGGCATCCGGAATAAGAGCAATACTCTCAACAATTTTCTTAATCGCTTCTGCTTTTTTTAAGGGATCGTTGTTTGTTCCTTTTGTCAGGATACTTGCTTTGTAAGAAATAAAATTCTGAGCATTGTTAACGATGAAATCTTTCAGGTCCTGTGTACTTACTTTTTTAGAATAAGAATCAGGGTCATCACCATCAGGAAAAAGAAGAACTTTAACATTCATTCCTTCTTCCAGCAAAAGGTCGATCCCTTTCAATGCCGCATTTATCCCCGCCTGATCTCCATCGTATGAAATAATGATGTCGTTAGTAAATCGCTGTATAAGCTTTATTTGTCCGGCTGTCAATGCTGTTCCACTACTCGCTACCACATTTTCTACACCAGCCTGATGCATAGCAATGACATCCATGTAACCTTCTACCAGAAAACAAAATTTCTCTTTTTGTATAGCTACTTTTGAATGATACAATCCATACAAAACGTCACTCTTGTGGTAGATCTCCGTTTCGGGTGAATTTACATATTTAGAAGTTTTTTTGTCGTTCCGTAATGTTCTTCCTCCAAATGCTATCACTCTTCCACTTTGATTGTGAATGGGGAACATAACGCGTCCCCAAAAACGATCCACATATTTCGTTTCGGTAGCTTTTATTTCCGTTCCGGATTCTTCGGGATTTATTTCCGGTTCATTCCTGTATTCGATTGTTAAACCCGACTTTACAAGATATTCTGTTTTGTAACCGGTGGCAATTGCGATTTCAGTAAATGCTGTTCGTTGATTGATACTGTAACCAAGTTGAAATTTTTGAATGATATCTTCTCTTAATCCACGTTCTTTGAAATATCCCAACCCGATGGATTTGCCTTCATCCGTGTTATATAGATTTTCAGAAAAATGTTTTTGAGCATAAGAAGAAACAACTAATAAACTTTCCCGGTCATTATTATGCTGGATCTGTTCAGGTGTTTGTTCTTCTTCGGTTATTTCGATGTTGTATTTTTTTGCAAGATACCGCAGTGCATCAGGGTAGGTTAATTTATCATGCTCCATGATAAAGTTAATGGCGTGTCCGCCTTTCCCACAACCAAAACATTTGTAGATCCCTTTTGCAGGAGAAACATAAAAAGAAGGCGTTTTTTCATTGTGAAAAGGGCAACAACCAATCAGATTTGCTCCGCGTTTTTTCAGCGAAACATAATCAGCTACAACCTCTTCTACGCGTGCAGCTTCAAAAATTTTATCTATGTCTTCTTTGTGTATCAATTGTAATATTTATTCTTTTTATATAATCCCAACTTGACTCGCTAGTCAATTCGGTTTTCATTACTTGCTATAGCGGCTTTAAATTAGTTGTCATCCCGGCTTTACATTACTTTTCATCCCGACTTTACATTAGTTGTCATCCCAGCTTATTTTTTGGCGGGTTTTGCCATTAATTTTGCCATAGCACGTTGACTATCTTCGTTATTGGGATTAATTTTTAATGATTTTTGGTAATTGGTGAGCGCCATATCTTTTTGCCCCATCAAACGATATGTTTCACCCAAACCGTGGTATACTTCCCAGGAATCAGGCTGCTGTAATTCATTGTGTTTAAAAAGTTTATAAGCTTCTTCCGTTTTACGTGCTTTTAACAGTTTAAAACCGATGTCGTTTATGTGGTCATCGTTATAGGGATATTTGAAAGGAGTTAGTCCGCTTAATTCTGTTTCTACTGTTCTTACTTTTGAAATAAAATAATCGAAAGGAATAACACCATCAATAAAGTCGTGCTCGTAGGTTGTGATGCAATTTCCTAAATAAGAACATTCATCATAAGGGGCACATTTGCAACTGGCATAAGCATTGAACATTCTGTCACCTTCAATTAAATAAACCGAATCTTTTTGTTGTGTGATCAATTGATCGAAATTGCAAAATGCAGCTAAAGCAAGTTGTGAATAATTTTGTGATGCATTTTTAAATCCTCCATAAGTAGTTTGCCATACCGTTTGTATTAGCTGCATACCACCTTCGCATGGGTTTATTTTTCGTATCACTCCTGCTACATTACCGGCTCCGGCATGGTAGGAATGCAATACCAAGAGACGGAACCAAAGATCGGTTTCGTTGTAGCTTACATGCGCACTGTCCAACATCGCTTTGGTGTAAGGGATACAGATCCGGCTCAATAAACGGGATGCTCCCAGAGCTGATTTTTCAATATTGGTGCGTTCGTCAATAGTTTTATTTACGATCAATCCTTGGTTACGCGCAACGGCTTTCATTAATTGAAACGGACCATTTGCACCTACCGTAGATTTTGTATTCATTTTCCCCGGACTCTCAATTAGTAATATCGCCTGTGCATACCAAGGGTCAACACCATTCTGCTTGAATACATCAATCGAACGATTGATGGTCGGCATTACTTTTTTAAATTCATAAAAATCTTTTTTTCCGGCAGTTACTAATATACTTACGCTGTCAGGAATGTTGTTTTTTTTCCGAATGTCATCTCTGTAAATGCTTTTTTGTAAATCGGTTTGTTTGTTCCATTCCTTTGTGGAAACTTTGTCTAACATCTGTCTGCTTGTTGCAACACTTATAATCGCAGAGTCAGGTGAAAGATTCATGATTTGCCGCCAGAATTTTGGCTGTGGCAAATGTTGCCAGCCTTCAGCATACATGATAGAATCATTAATGAATTTCATTTTTGTAACATCGTTGTAACCTACGATATATCTTTCAACCACAGGAACATTTTTATTTGTGGTCTGTGCGTTTCCTGTTATAATCAGGAAAAGGAAAGTACTTAAGCTAAATGCTTTCAGTTTCAATAAATATGTTTTTTGGAGTAGCTTCACGATTCTGTCTTTTTTATAAAAGTAAGTTTCTAAGTTACCTTTAATACATCCCATTTGCAAACTTTTTAACAAACGTTTTCAACAATGTCTCTTTCTAACGCATATATTCTGAAGATGTTGCATTTTGCCTCAGGCAATATGCCTGCAATAGCGATTTAATTTGAAACCTGATTTTCATACGGAAGATCATTTGTTTTTTTTGATGAGGTCCATGATTTAAACTCTAAGCTTAATTATTATCCTCCAAGTCAATTAATAATTATTTTGATCATAGAAGTGCTGAACAAATTTGTTTTCATGTTGTTTAAAGACATTTAGAGGGTGTATTCAACATCGCATAAATACTCCTTTTTTATATTATTTATTTACTTACTTTTGTTTCGCAAAAAATTTAAAATTATTTATAATGGCAACAGATAGATTTGAAGCTCATGACTATTATTTGATGGATGAGTTATTAACGGATGAACATAAATTGATCCGTGAAACTGCTCGTGCATGGGTAAAGAAAGAGGTTTCCCCAATTGTAGAAGATGCATGTCAGAATGCAACATTTCCAAAACAATGGATTAAAGGATTAGCAGAAGTTGGTGCATTTGGACCCTATATCCCTACAAAATACGGTGGAGCCGGATTGGATCAGATTTCTTATGGTTTAATCATGCAGGAGCTAGAGCGTGGCGATAGCGGTTTACGTTCAACGGCATCTGTTCAAAGTTCGTTAGTGATGTATCCGATCTATACTTATGGAACAGAAGAACAACGAATGAAATATTTGCCAAAACTTGCGAGTGGAGAAATGATGGGCTGTTTTGGACTTACAGAGCCTGATCACGGTTCAAATCCTTCCGGAATGATCACCAATATCAAAGATAAAGGCGATCATTACCTGTTAAATGGGGCTAAAATGTGGATCTCAAACTCTCCTTTTGCTGATATCGCTGTAGTTTGGGCAAAAGATGAAGCAGGTGATATCCGCGGAATGGTTGTAGAAAGAGGTATGGAAGGCTTTACAACTCCTGAAACTCACGGAAAATGGAGCTTGCGTGCAAGTGCTACCGGTGAATTGGTTTTTGCAAATGTTAAAGTACCAAAAGAAAATATTTTCCCTACTATCAAAGGATTGAAAGGGCCATTGGGTTGTTTGAATTCAGCTCGTTTTGGAATTGCCTGGGGTGCCATAGGAGCAGCAATGGATTGCTACGATTCTGCTTTGCGTTATTCTAAAGAGCGTATTCAGTTTGGTAAACCGATCGGTGCGTTTCAGCTGACTCAAAAAAAATTGGCTGAAATGATCACAGAGATCACCAAAGCGCAATTGTTGACATGGAGATTAGGTGTTTTGAAAAACGAAAACAGAGCTACACCATCACAAATTTCTATGAGTAAACGAAACAATGTAAATATGGCTTTACAGATTGCACGTGAAGCACGTCAGATACATGGTGGAATGGGTATTACCGGTGAATACCCGATTATGCGTCACATGATGAATTTGGAATCGGTGATCACCTACGAAGGAACTCATGATATCCATTTGCTGATTACAGGTATGGATGTTACCGGTTTTAATGCTTTCGGATAAGAAAGTAATTATTTTATTTCCAGCCCCGATACTAATCCTATCGGGGCTTTTTTTATTCTTTTGGTTCTAAAAACCCCTAAAACCAATTAAGTGTTAACTGCATTTCTCTTCTTTATTCCTGTCAATTGCTAATAATGGGAAACTGTTAATAAATAATAGCATCAATTTGGAGATAATTTTACAAAAAATTCACACTTTAGTTGAATGGAGTATTTAGGCTTTTTGGCTGCAGTATTAATTGGAATCTTGTTGGGCTTGATCGGTGCGGGAGGCTCTATTCTCACGATTCCTGTTTTGGTTTATCTGATCGGAATACAACCTGTTCAAGCTACTTCTTACTCTTTATTTATTGTTGGAGTATCAGCTTTTATTGGTGGTCTGCGTTATCTAAAAAATAATATGATCTGCATAAAAACAATGATGGTGTTTGGATTGCCTTCTGTTGTCAGTATCTTCTTCACAAGAAAATATTTGTTGCACATGATTCCCGATCATTTGTTTTATCTGGGTTCTGTTGAGATTACAAAAAGTGCGGCACTTATGATCTTACTAGCAGTGATGATGATTCTCGCGTCTTATTCGATGATAAAAAAAACATCAACAGTCAGACAAGATCTTCACAAACATAACAATGAGCAGTATCGTTATTTTCTGATATCCCAGCAAGGTGTTTTGGTTGGTATCTTAGTTGGCCTGGTAGGTGCAGGAGGAGGATTTTTAATTATTCCTGCTTTGGTAGTTCTGGCGAAGTTGCCAATGAAAATGGCAATCGGAACGTCACTTGCAATCATTGCGATGAACTCATCTATTGGTTTTTTAAGCGATTTTGGTACACATGTTTTTGATTGGAAATTTTTATTGATATTTTCTTCTTTCGCTATCAGCGGAATCATAATTGGAAGTTATTTGTCCAAATTTATAAGTGGCGTGAAACTGAAGCCCATGTTTGGCTGGTTTATTTTATTAATGGGTGTTTATATTATCAGTAAAGAAATTTTTCTGTAAAAAGTGAATATTATCATTTTGATAAAAATTGATTAACTTATCTTTGTAAAAAAAACAATATGTATATAGAACAATTATACACCGGTTGCTTAGCAGAAGCAGCTTATTATATAGAATCAGAAGGTGAAGCAGCAATAATTGATCCTTTAAGAGAAACCTCTCCCTATATTGAATTGGCGGCAAAAAGAAATGCCAAAATAAAATATGTTTTCGAAACACATTTCCACGCTGATTTTGTATCCGGACATATTGATCTTGCTCGGAAAACAGGCTCATCTATTGTTTTTGGACCTACCGCCCAAACAGGGTATGATGTGATTGTAGCTAAAGATGAAGAAGTGTTTTCTATTGGTAAAATCAAACTGAAAGTATTGCATACACCCGGACATACATTGGAGTCTTCTTGCTTTTTGTTGATCGATGAGAACGGAAACAACAATGCTGTTTTTACCGGTGATACCTTATTTGTAGGTGATGTTGGCCGCCCCGATCTTGCCATAAAAAGTGATCTGACAATCGATGATCTTGCGGGGATGTTATTCGACTCTCTGAATTCTAAAATAAAACCTCTTGCCGATGATGTAATTGTGTATCCCGGTCACGGTGCCGGTTCTTCCTGTGGGAAAAACATTGGTAAAGAAACTTTTTCTACCATTGGTACTCAGAAACAATTAAATTATGCGATGCAGCCAATGAACAAGCTTGAGTTCATTAAAGCGGTAACGGATGGATTGTCTTCTGCTCCTGGTTATTTTGCTATGGATGCCCGACTTAATAAAGAAGGATATGACAGCATTGATGATATTTTGAAAAAGAATACTAAAGCTTTATCTGTTACCGAATTCGAAGCAGAAATGGCTAAAGGAGCCTTGGTTCTCGATGTTCGCTCACCTGATGATTTTGAAAAAGGATTTGTTCCTAACGCGATAAATATTGGTTTAAACGGCCAATATGCACCATGGGTCGGAGCGCTTATTGATGCGAATGTCTCCTTGATCTTGGTTGCAGAGGATGGAAAGGAAGCGGAAGCTGTTTTGCGTCTTGCCCGTGTTGGATATGAAAAAGTAAATGGTTATTTGAAAGGTGGTATCCCTGCATGGAAAAATGAAGGGAAAGAGATCGAGACTATTGAAAGTGTTACTGCGGAAGATTTTGTTGCCAGGATTGATTCCTCAAGCAATATTTTAGATGTCAGAAAATTGGGTGAAGTGGAAAGTGGGATCGTTGAAAATGCACAACATATTTGCTTATCAAAATTACAAACGGAATTAAATTCATTGGATAAAAACAAGCATTATTTTGTACATTGTGCCGGTGGATACCGATCTATGATGGCGGCTTCTATCTTGAAACAAAAAGGATTTACAAAAATTACGAATGTCCTCGGAGGTATGGGGAAAATTAATGCGACTGGCATAAAACTTGTTCAACCGGTTCTGACTCTTTAATTAATCTAAAAAAAATTCTCATGAAAAAATTGATCTTTTTATTTTTTGCAATTACGGCAACTATCAACGTTGCTAATGCTCAATCGAATAGTACTGTTGTTACGAATCTTTCTTCCGAAAGATTTAAAGCAATTATTGAAAATGATAAAAATGCTTCCATCATTGATTTGCGTACAACGGACGAAATAACTAAAAAAGGCTATATCAAAGGTGCAATTCAACTTGATTTTTTGGCAAAAGATGCTGAGAAGCAAGTTGACAAATTGGATAAAAACAAAACCTACTATATTTATTGTGCAGGTGGCGGAAGAAGTGGTGATTGTGCTGAGTATATGGAAAAAAATGGCATCAAAAGAGTCTATAATCTTGAAAAAGGACTTTCAGATTGGTTGTTGAAGGGATTTCCTGTAGAGAAGAAATAATTATTTTTGATCACTCTTTATTCTTTAGACTCCTCTGTTTTATAAAACAGAGGAGTTTTTTTATTGATTTATTATTGTCGCTTTGCTCAACTTAATATCAAACCAATCGATGTTGCCGAATCGGAACCGTCTTAATGGTTCCCTTCTCAGGTAATTCATTTCACCATTCCAGTAACCCAACCCGTCATCTCTGGAAAGATCGTCATGATCAAATACCCCGATTCCTAAACTGTCATCCGGATAATAGTGGTATAAATTAAACGTGTCCCTGTTTGTATATTTATCAGTAGAACTTTGGTAGGCAGTTTGAGCATAAAATGTATTTGCCGGATAATATATCGTCCAATAGATATCGGGGTAGCTGCTTTTCCAGATCGTATTGTCCATACCTGCAGGGCTAAAAGTCGAATCGTTTTTTAATTGCAATCCAAATCCATAGACGGTACTTCTATAAATAGTAGGAATGTTGATATCGAATTTAATTTTAGCATCGAATAAACATGTTGAATTATATAATTCATTATGTTTCCATGTACTGTCAATTTTGATATTCCTTTTGTCCATTGTGAACGTGTTTTGCCAGATTCGGAGCTCGATCGTTTGTTTTCCTTTTTTTAAACTATGCAGCGCATGTATTGGCAACTCATAGATCAGTTCGTTCGAAGCATTTAGATAAATAGTATCACTTACAAAACATAAGTTGTCAGCGGTCGATGTACTGTCTACTTTCGAATAGTTTGTTCGTTTGTGTTTGCTAAACTCCGATTTAATTATCATGTTGTCACTATAGAAATCAAAATGAAAAGAAGTTCCGAAAAGAGTATCTCCTTTTTTGTTTATAGGAATGGGGAGGTCTTTTATGCTGCTCAATTGCAACTTGATAATTATTGAATTATCTGATGAATCGATTGTGAACGCTGTATTATTGAATGCGGCTGACTTTGATAGAACTTTGTATGGAATGGGTTTAGGAAGTTGATCCGCTTTTCTGAAAGAGCCATTACAGCTAATAAAGGGAATGAGTAAAAAAAGGAAAATTTCAAGACGTATCTTCATGCGTTTCATTGTCAAATACAAAACAAAAAACCAACCTCAGTGGAGGTTGGTTTTCCTATAAACA
>JBILYL010000043.1:0-12489 GCA_044377775.1 Bacteroidia bacterium | reverse complement strand
TACTACTGGCACAAGCCGGTTTGGGAGAAGATATTCCAGCGGGCAAAACTTATTTTGGATCTCCTGCCGGTGAGGCAAGAACTAAAATGAAAGAAGTTGCTGCTTTAAAAATGCTCCCTAGTCTGATAAAGAAGATAACAGAAAAATAAGATTTTGAAACGTATATCGACCATTATCCTTTTTTTAGTCTAAATTTAAGATCAATCGTGTTGAAATACTTTATATTTGGTAAACTAAAAAATAGCTATGCCTATCTCTCCAACAAATAGAACCCTTTCAAAAAGAGTTAAGGATATTAAACTTAACTCCCTTTTGGAGATCACAAAGGCTATCAACAATAATTTTTCTACAGACCAACTTCTGGAGATCTTTCAGGAAGTTTTAGAAAAAGAATTGAACATCGGGAAACTAGTTCTATTCAGCAATGAAAACGACAACTGGAAATGTCTCTTAAAATATGGTGTTGGTCACGAATACAACGATATTAATGTTGAACGCGATCTATTATCCATCACAGAAATTGGCACCATCAATTTTTCTCAAAAAAGATTAAGCAAAGCATTTGAAATTGTTATTCCGGTTTTTCATAAATCGCATCCCTTAGCATACGTGCTCATCGGTGATTTAGAAGATAAAGTTGAAGTAAGTCCGGCAATTAAACATTTACCATTTGTTCAGACCCTTACGAGTATCATTGTTGTTGCTATTGAGAATAAAAAACTTGCACGTGACACGGTTCGCCAGGCAGCAATGAGAAAAGAGCTTGAACTGGCTTCGGAGATGCAATCAATGCTTTTTCCCAGCAAATTACCACGCGACAATAACATTGATACTGCAGCATTTTATCTTCCTCATCAGCAGGTGGGTGGCGACTATTACGACTTTATTTGGCTGAATGAGAACGAATGTGCCTTTTGTGTGGCGGATGTGTCGGGTAAAGGAGTTGCTGCAGCATTATTAATGTCGAATTTTCAAGCAAATCTACGTGTACTATTTCACCATACCGATTCTTTAACTGAACTGGTAAGAGAACTGAACACAAAGGTCATGGCAAATGCAAAAGGTGAAAAATTCATCACTCTTTTTATTGCAAAATATAACATCGTTACACGCACACTTACATACGTAAATGCTGCACACAATCCTCCGTTATTGGCTTCAGGAAACTCTGTGAGCACATTAAAAATAGGCTGCACCGGTTTAGGGATGTTTGATGAAATAGAAAAGATCAAAGAAGGTATCGTAAATATTTCTCCAGGAACGACAATCGTTTGTTATACTGATGGATTAACGGAATTGGAGAACGACAAAGGGGATGATTTCGGAATTGACTCCTTAAAAGAACTGATCCGCAAAAATCCAACATTAAATATGATGGAATTGAATACCTTGATCATGGAAACGGTCATGAACTACAAACAAAGCCGTCCCTACATTGATGACATCGCCTTATTTTGCATTAAGGTTTTCTGATTCAATCTCTCCCCTGCTTAAAAATCTCCTTGCACATTCAGGATCAAAAAAAAATATTTTCAAAAAAAAAGAAACGAGAGTTTCAGTTGAAGAAAAAATCCGAAGGCAATCATTCTGAATACCCTTTTGTATAATGGTCATCAAACCGCCAATATAAACTAAGCAACTTCTTCTGACTTTCTCTTGTGGTATAGATCTATAGCAACGAGCATAGCTACAAATCCCCAGAAAGGAACGGATGCTTTATCTGTATCAAGAAAGTTATTTAATCCTCCATGAACAATGTATGTTATGAAGCCCAATACAATCACCAGCACCATTTTCTTTGTTTCATTTTCGGTAACGGTATAATAAAGCCTGAAACCTGTTGCAAGTACACAAATAATAATGGAGATAAATGTGAGCGCACCCAGAACCCCCGATTCACATAAAGGACCGATATATTCGCTGTGTGCATTACCTTTGTCGCCCATGTTTGTACTGATAATTGTTTTTTCGTGAGCATGCTGAAACGGAGCATATTCAAAACTATAAGTTCCTGGTCCCCATCCGAAAAAGGGACGCTCCCGAAACATTCTGAAAGCAGCGTTCCAACGATTCAAACGCTCCAGATTAGAAGCATCGGTAGATATATTAGAAATAGATTCGATGTGTTTGTCAAAGTCCTGTGAAGCATCCTGACGATTTTTCTCCAATTTCATTACAATTTCAGTCTGATAAACAAACGCTAATGTACATGCAGAAAGAAAAACGATCAATACATTCCTGAACCGGATACGCAAAAGTAAAATGACGTATGCCATCAATGCAATAGCGAGACTAACCCATGCAGCCCGAGTGTATGAAAAAACAAGTGCGACAATGAACAAAACTAAAAATAATGATGCGGCAAACTTAATGCTAGCACTGTATTTTTTATTCATTGTAAAAAAGAACAAAACAGGTAAAAACATAGCCAGCATGGCACCATATATCGTATGATCATTATAGAAGGGTGACATGATATAATTTGCGATCTGCTCATCAAAATTCACTAAGGCGTGACTATAAAGCGTGTATATTATAATAATTGAAAAGGAAATAATATACAGCCAGATGAATATTTTAATATTGCTGAATTTCTTAAAAAGTTGTGTAGCTAAAAAATAGAAAGTAATAACAAACCACAATCTGGAGATAAGGAATTTGAAGGATACAATTGGAATATCACTCGTAATAGAGGTAATGAACAACCAAACTAAATTGATTAAAATAGCGATTGTTATGGGGTGCTTCAGCAATTTCACATCCAACGTATTACTATGCAATTGTTTGAAAATGAAAACCATCATAATTCCGAATATGATCGGCTCGGTAGGCAAACTCAGTCCCAATCCGCCATCAATATTTTGGAGATTAATTGCCAATGGTGTTAGAAAAACGACAAACAAGATTAATTTGTCTAAGGAAAAAAGAGCGAGTAAAAGAATAAGTACGGCAGCAGGAAAAAGATTGAAATAATAAAACTCAAAAAAGGTACATACCGCGTTAATCAGTATAAAAGCGATACTTAAGGCATAAACCCATTTGATATTTTTCTGATCTAACAATTTCGGAATTATTTTTTTCTATTATCTAAAATCAAAAGCAAAACAAAAAGAAATAAATTTGCAGATATTACAGAAGCTAAAACGAT
This sequence comes from Bacteroidia bacterium, assembly GCA_044377775.1. Classification (GTDB taxonomy): domain Bacteria; phylum Bacteroidota; class Bacteroidia; order 2-12-FULL-35-15; family 2-12-FULL-35-15; genus 2-12-FULL-35-15. The sequence goes on along the minus strand of JBILYL010000043.1, from coordinate 9,341 downwards.
CAACCAACGAACAGGATAAGCTTTTTTAAACGAAGGAGTTGGTTTGGTAATAATATTAGCATAAGTAAGCTCTTTGTTCAGATCTCTTAAAACAACATCGTATTCAATTTTTGTTTTATTATAACTTTTTAATAATGCATCTAAAGTATTATTCAGTTCATAATACTCCCCACCTTTTTCTTCAAGGTTGCGCATCATAACGTCAATTTCTTTCAAATTTCTTCCACCGGCACCTACCGCTTTTAAATAGCTTTTTGTCACTTCTTTAGCTTGTATCTTATAATCAAAAAGCTGATACTTCACTCTTAATTCATGCAATCGGATTTCGATCGAATCAATCGTATGTTTTTTAAGATCAAGTTGATTTTTTACAACCACTTCTACTTCTTTTGTTTTGTCTCTTTGCAATGCTCTTGCTTTCAAATTCATAGCATTGATAATTTCAGTAACAATATCAGCAGCTCTTTTCGGATCCTCATCCAATACAACAATTTCAACCGACTCGAATTGCGTTCTGCTAATTTCAACATTTGACTGGTATACTGCGGCCATTTGAACCGGAGCTGTTGGATCCAACGAATCGATTTTGTAGTATTTATACAGATTAAATTTCTGAACAACAGCATTACGAATATCAGCTGAACCAAGTAATTGCAACATTTGTTCTGAAGTACTTTCTTCGCTGTATGGTGTTATATTTGAAGGGTAAATAATTGCAAAAGACTTAAACTTTGGTTTAATGAACCATTCACTTGAAAAAAGAGCCGCTGCAAAAATGGCAAAAACAGTTACTACAGCAAAGGGAGTTTTCCTTTTGTTGATCAACTTAATGAAGTTATAACTGCTTTCAGTATATTCTTCCATTGTATTGCTATTAATTTTGGTTATAGTTTTTAAAATGTTGCTTTTGTTTGTCATCCGAGTTCGGTTTTCTTTTGATTCAGAAGGCCTTATAAAAGAAGGAATCTTTATTCATGCAGACTTTGTATCCGATGTAACTTCCGTTTTGATCTGCTTAATATTTTCAAGGAGCAATATTGCTATGATTGCAGCAAGAATCGTTGCGAAAGTAGAAATTACAACAATAATCCAGCGGACAGGATACGATTTTTTTTCTGCAGGGAATGCGTTACTGACAATAAATTTCTGAGGAAGAACTTCAGTAGCATCCACTTTAACCTCTTCATATTTAGTTTTCAGTAAATTCAATTGCTTCCGTTGCATATACAAGTTCTCTCTTAAAGAAACATACGCTCCGCCATACTCACCAATAATTTTCAATTGCTGCTCCAGCAATTTCATTGCACGCTGGTCGCCTTTTGACATCGCAATAGCGTATTGTTCACTGGTTACTTCCGACTGAGATTCGTAATCATAAATACCATAACTATTGATAATTTTCATGGAATCGATTCCTCGTTTTACATCTTCAACTTTTTGAAAGTATTCCTGTTCAACAATTTTCAATGAACGTAAAGCTCTGTCGCGTTGAATTCGGATCTTTGTTGAATCATGCAATGCAGCTATGTCATTTGCAATAACCGATGCCAATTCTGGATCACCATCCATCACTTCTATCTTCACGGACATATATTCAGTCCGCTTAAAAGAAATGTTACTTTGGTACTCATCAAATAATTTGGTACGTTTAAATTTGTCTGTTGAATCAATTCCGTAGTGTGCCATAAGATTATACTTTTCACACACTTTTGTTCTGATCTCATCCGAGTTAAGGATCTGAAGCATTTGTTCTGCTTCTTCTTCTTCACCAAACTGAAGCACATCCTCCTGCTTCACATTATTTTCGGTTAATAAAGCCTTAGAGATAGAGTTGGTAGTAGCCGGGAATAAAATAACCGTTGATTTATATTTTTCTTTTATCGTTAAAGCAACAATACTAGACAGGATAAATGCAGCCAAACCGACTAAAATCAATGGCTTACGCCATTTATAAATAAAATACAATACGTTTAATGAATTAAAGTCTGTTGTCGCTTGAACGTTCTTGTCCATTGTGAGTTGGTATAAAGTTTATAATGGGATGACAAAAATAGAAAAAAATGGCAACCTGCCCAATTTTAAGAGGCTTATCCGTATTTAAGAAGGCGAAACATCGATTTTATACTGACAATTCCGGTAATAAAGGCCCATAAGCCACAACCTACAACCATTATACAGAAGTTAACCATCCAATCGAAATGAAGCATTTTTGAACCGTAATTGATGGCAATAACGCCTACTAAAAAGGTGATAAAGATATTGATCAAACGATAATTCACTTTAAATTTAAAAATCTTTTGCACAATGGCAACCTGAATCATAGCGGTTAAAAACTGAGTGAACATACTCGAAATAGCGGATCCGAATGCTTCGAATTTTTGAATTAATACATAATTTAAAATGATATTCAGGACCATTCCACAAGCAGCCATATAATTCAATTGCCTCATATTTCCATTTGCCGTTAACAAGGTTCCGAAAATATATGTCGTAGAAATCGCAACAAAACTTAACATTAAGAGTCCGAATATCCTTGAAGATTGTTGCAAATGAAGGGCATATACCTCTGCAGTTTCATTTACATGAATTGGATAAAGCTTCCCGATCAATTCCGTGTTATAAAAAATACACCCAACACCAATTACAATTGCAGGAGTTAAAAGAAGGGTACTGATCAACTTTACTAAGGACTCAACAGATTCTTTGTGTTTCAGCATTCGGGAAAACACCGGCAAAAGCACTCCTGCCACAAGAAAAGCGATCATGTTTGTGGCATCCAGGATCCTGAAACCTTGTGCATATATCCCGGATTGCACATCACCATTAGGGAGCATCCGTTCAATCATAACCGAATCGATCCGGTTGTAGAACGACATCAATAAAGTAAGAATGGCAAAAGGAAAGCTCTTTTTCAAAATCATCAATGAAAAAGGCCAGTTCCAGCTCAATTTAAATGAATGTGTTTTTCTGACAATAATTAAGAACGCAACAGTGGCTGTTATCAGGCAAGAACATGTTTGTGCGTAAACAAAATACATGATTCCATTCTCTGAATAAAAAATGCCCGAATTCAGCATAAAAACACCCGCTACGATCAAAATTGATCGGTCCAATACCGAAATCAAACCATCCGTTTTAAACAAATGCAAAGCGGCTAAATTCGATCGTAAATAATTTATAAAGAAAAGCAGGAACATGTTAAAACCCTGGATCAGCAACAACTTCATTAAACGGGAATCGTAGCCGATCATCAATCCGGCTAATACAACAATAATAATATAGATGACCGCGAGGATCAATTTTAAAGTAAACAGACTAGAGAAGTGCTTTGTAAAAAGATGTGAATTCTGCGCGATGTTCTTATTATTGAAATTGGTGATCCCGAAATCGAGAAGAATCGTTAAAAGAAAAGAGAAATTAAAAATTGCGAAATAAATACCATATGCAGCAGTACCTACCTGCTCCTGAACAGCCTTCTCAATACCAAAAACATAAATTGGCTTGATCAGGAGATTCAAAAATAAAATTAAACCAAGATTGGTTAAAAATTTCTTTTGCATTCGTTAAAAACAATTTTCATAACCCATTGACAGGTTATGTATTTGATATAAATATAAAATTTTGTGTCTTGTGCTTCTCTGCATCAAACTCAACCGCTTGCTTGTCGATCACCACAATCGTTTTATAATTCAGACTTTTAAACAATTCAAAACATTTTTCCCTGTTTTCATTCTCCCACAATTCAGCATAAACAACCGGTCTGTTCTTGTCAATCAACTGCTTCGCTCCGTCTAAAACAAAGAATTCATAATTTTCAACATCAATTTTTATAGCACTAATCCGTTTCGGAGAGTTCACTAACTCAATCATATTATCGAGTATTTTCAAAGGAACCTTAAAACGTTCTCCTACATTATTATCGGGAATAGAATCGTGTATAACATGACTCAAACCCTGCATCTTAACATTGGAGATCACCGGCATCACCATTTCAACTTCCCCCTCAGTATTTCCCAATGCTACCTCAAAAAGGATCACATTTTCTAACTTAAAATACTTGATGATCCTTTTAAATGCTGAAATATTGTTTGGCATCGGCTCAAAACTATATACAGTTGAACCTTTTACCGTTCGTGCCAGATGAACGGTCATAATACCAATATTAGCGCCAATATCAAGCACAGCTGTATTGGCTGGGATGAGATGCAAAAACGCAAAAAAGTCCTTTTCATTTTTATCTTTTCTCAAAGTAAGGATCTTATAAAGAGAAAAAATGAAAAGGTAGTTTTTAAAGCCTAACAGTTTATGCAATATATATTTTACCGTGTTTTTCATTCGGGCAGTAAAAGTATGATTTTTTATGTAAATTCGTTCCTTCAAATCATGGAAATAGTAGTAAATACAAGATTACTTTTAAAAAATAAGCTGGAAGGCATTGGTTGGTTTACGTTTGAAACACTTAAACGTATTACGAATGATCATCCCGAGCATCATTTCATTTTCCTGTTTGACAGGGATTTTGATGAGGAGTTTATTTTTTCTGATAATATTACTCCATTAATATTATCGCCACCGGCACGCCATCCTTTTTTGTTTTATTGGTGGTTCGAATTTTCAGTTGCCAACTTTCTGAACAAATACAACCCTGATGTTTTTCTGTCTCCTGACGGCTACCTTTCGCTGAAGGCGAATTGCAAACAGCTGGCTGTGATCCATGATATCAACTTCGAACACCATCCGAAAGATGTTTCGTGGCTCGTAAGAAAATATTACAAACACTTTTTTCCAAAATTTGCACGCAAAGCAAGCAGAATCGCTACTGTATCCGAATTTTCAAAAAAGGATATCACCGATTGCTACAAAATATCCCCCGATACAATTGATGTTGTTTACAATGGCTGCAATGAATTTTATAAACCGATTTCCGATGAGCTTCAAAACGCTACAAGAAAAACGTTCTCTAAAAATTGTGACTACTTTTTATTTGTTGGTGCGCTTCAGCCCCGAAAAAACATTTCCCGCTTATTTGAAGCCTTTGACAAGTTTAAAGCGACAGAAAAAAGTGATGTTAAATTAGTGATAGTAGGTGAAAAATACCGATGGACGAATGAAATAAAAAGCACATTCATCAACATGAAATTCAAAGAGGATGTTATATTTGCCGGACGATTAAGTACAGAAGACCTTCACCATGTAATCGCATCCGCTCTGGCAATGACCTACATTCCCTACTTTGAAGGATTCGGAATTCCAATCTTAGAAGCGATGAATTGCGATACGCCTGTGATCACCAGTAACATCACATCTATGCCCGAAGTAGCGGGAGATGCCGCACTATTAGTGGATCCATTCTCTGTGGATTCTATCAGCAGTGCAATGCTTTATTTATATAAGGATGAAGCGAAGCGCAATGCCTTGATAGAAAATGGAAGAAAGCGCAAGCTTGATTTCAGCTGGGATAAAACGGCTCATGCACTCTGGAACAGTATTGAAAAAACAATGTTACCCTGATGCTGAAAAAATATTTAGATAAACTGTTAATTGAAGCCGGATGTGATGAAGCCGGAAGAGGTTGTTTAGCAGGACCCGTTTATGCCGCAGCAGTTATTCTTCCTAAAAATTTCAGAAACAAATTATTGGATGATTCAAAAAAGCTAACTGACAAACAACGAAAAGAACTTCGCCCGCTTATTGAAGAAAAAGCAATTTCATGGGCCGTTGGAATTGTAAGCGTAGCAGAAATTGAGGAGAGCAATATTTTAAATGCGTCCTTTTTGGCGATGCACCGTGCTGTCGATCAATTGAAGACAATTCCTGAAAGTTTGCTAATAGATGGCAATCGTTTTAAAAAATACAATAACATCCCCCATACATGCATTATTCAGGGAGATGGGAAATATTTAAGCATTGCCGCAGCATCCATACTTGCAAAAACCTATCGTGATGATCACATGGATGAACTCCATGAGAAATTCCCACAATACGACTGGTTGCACAATAGAGCATATGCAACAGCCAGCCACAGAGCGGCAATTCAAAAACATGGAATTACCGATCACCACCGTAAAAGCTTTAGACAGTTGCCCAATCAGTTAAAAATCGAGTATTAAAGAGGAATCTTTTCCCTTCCAACTGTTCCTGTTCGAAATAATAAAATAAATTGTTCTAAATTACAAAGTCATGGTGATGAACTTTCGATTTTTCCGGATTGCTTTCAACCCCTACCTGTTAGTAAGTTAAGCATCACAATAAACATATAAGTTAAAGCATTCTCTACTTTCGTATTGGATATGTTCAGAAAAATCTTATTCGGGATTGTCGTCTCAGCCATTTTATTGGGCGGGATATATTGGTTTTTATTCACCAAAGAAGCCAGAACACCTATAAGTGAGGGAATAAATGCCATACCAACCGATGCGGCAATCGTTTTTGAAAGTAAACAATCAAAAAATACTTGGAAAAAGCTCTCTCAAACAAACATCATGTGGGAGGAATTATTAGGAACGGAAGCGATTGCTTCACTGAACAGACAAGGAACATTCATAGACTCCATCTTACAAACAGCACCGGAAATTTCACAATTATTAGAGGAGCATTCCTTTTATATTTCAGCACACGCAACAACAACCACTCATTTTGATTTGCTGTATGCATACAGTCTGCCTAACTTAACCTATAAAAGTTCTGTTGAAGAATTTTTTCAAAATAAAATCAATAGTGGTAAACTTCCAGCACAGCAAATTGAATTTGAAGGCGAAACCATTGAAACTATTTCAACTCCCCCAATAAGCCATTTTTATTTTTCGATAACAAATGGCATTTTGATCATGAGCAGTAATCAAAAACTGGTTGAAGTTTCTATACATCAATTGAAATCAGGAGTTTCACTGATCAACAACAAGGATTTTAATAAAATAATAAATACAGCGGGAAAAAATGTTGATGCGAATGTCTACATCAACTACAAGAAATTTCCGATGATCGCTGCTCCTGCCCTATTTTCCTCTTTTGAAAACACACTGGCTCCTTTAGCTGATTTTGCCGATTGTTCGAGTTGGGATATTTCGATCAAACCTAACGCATTAATATTATCGGGGTTTACTTCAGCGAGCGATTCCAGTAAAAGTTTTTTAAATTTATTCAGCAAACAAAAACCTCAGGAAACAGAAGTAACCAGCATCATGCCAGCCAACACAGCTGCATTTTTGTTTCTAGGAATGAGCAACGTCAAATCATTTCATCAGGATTATAAAAATTATTTATCGGCACACAATAGACTTCAGGCATATTCTACTTTCAGCGAAAAAATAAACAATGAATACCATATAAATATTGAAGAGTTGATGCTTAGTTGGATGGATAATGAAATGGCACTCGTAATAACTGAGCCTGTGACAAGTGACTTTGCATCCACTTCATTTGCCATTATCCGATCCAACAACATTGAAGATGCAACTCGGATCCTTAACCTTATAAGTGATTCAACTATTAATAAAGAAACAAAAAATGATTCCGCTTCCTACAAGGGGTATCCGATAAACCATTTGAATATCCCTGAACTGTTGCCGCAATTATTAGGCAAGCAATTTGAAAAGATCAATGGAAACTTCTTTGCTCCTATCGACAATTACATCGTTTTTGCGAATTCCTCTGATGCCTTAAAACGCTTTATTGATGACGTTGAAAACCATAAAACATTGTTAAATAACAAAAACTACAAAGCCTTTTCAGAAAATATTTCTACCGAATCCAACATATTTCTTTACAATGCCATTGCGAGATCAAAAAACATATACAATGCATTTATAAAAGAGGAATTCGTGAAAGAATTGGAACTAAAAGAAGAACTTCTCAAAAAATTTGAAGCTGTAGGTATGCAGTTTTCTTCAAACAACAAATTATTTTACAGCAATATTTATTTAAAATACAAGCCGGAACAAAAACAGGAAACAGGAACATTGTGGGAAACAAAACTAGACGCAAACTTAAGCAACAAGCCTTATTTGCTATTGAACCACAAAACAAAGGCGAAAGAAGTTTTTGTGCAGGATGATGCAAATAAAATTTATCTGATAAGTAATACCGGAAAAATTATCTGGACAAAACAGCTTCCCGAAAAAATAATGAGCGATGTCACTCAGATTGATGTTTTGAAAAACGATAAACTGCAAATGATATTCAACACCCGTTCATTCATATACATGTTCGATAGAAATGGAAATGACATGAAAGGATTTCCAATCAAACTCCGATCGCCAGCTACAAATCCGATTACAGTGATTGACTATGAAAAAAATCGGGATTACCGTATTTTTATTGCTACAGAAAACAAACGCATCGTTTGCTATAAAGCGAATGCTGAGCAGGTAACGGCATTTGCTTTTGACAAAACCACTGATCAGGTATATATTCCGATCCAGTATGTCAGAACAAATAACAAAGATCATTTATGCGCAGTAGACGTAAAAGGAAAAATTTACATCCTGGACAGACATGGCGAAATAAGGATCAAATTGAAGGAGCAGTTGGAACAGGGGATACGCAACTTCTATTTTGAATCAGGAAAAGATTATACAAAATCATACTTAATCGCTGCAGATACACTTGGCAACATTATCAAAATAAGTCTGACCGATCACAAAGAAAGTATCAAAATTCAAGACTTTGAAACTTCCCCGTATTTTGAACTGAGGGACATCAACAATGATAAAACAAAAGAATATATTTTCCTTTCACGCACTGAATTAAAAGTGTTTTCTCAGGACAAATCACTGTTGTTTAAATATGATTTTCCCTCAAAAATTGCTCAGCCACCTTTATTTTTTGTTTTCCCGGATGGCAGTGGAAAAATCGGAGTTGTCTCTGAAGAATCAAATGAAATTTTTCTTTTTAACGAAAACGGGGCACTGTTCAATAGTTTTCCTGTAAATGGCAAAACGGCCTTTAGCATCGGAGATCTCAACAATGAAGGCAACTTTAATTTGGTTACCGGAAGCCAAGAAAACTCCATTTTTGTATACCAAATAAAGTAGTTTTTTATTCTAAAAAAACTGTATCTTTATTCCTCAAAATAATACCCCAACTTAATGAAAAAAATTACATTTTTAGCAGCGGCTGCTTTGATGCTCTCTTTACCATCATTCGCCCAGGATTTTCTTGGATACATTAACAGTAACTATTCAGGTGTAACAGGAACAGATCTCAATCCCGCCAACGTTGTTGACAGCAGATATAAGGTAGATATTAATTTAACAGGATTAAGTATCACTGCTTACAACAATTATGTAGGATTAAAAAAATCCGCATTAAAGCATTCCGGCAAATTATTTGATTTCAGCGAT
>JBILYL010000006.1:0-25859 GCA_044377775.1 Bacteroidia bacterium | reverse complement strand
AGCAGCAAGGTTTTCAGTACTGAAAACGATGTTGTTTATTCCAGCAGCTTGCTCACCAATTGATTGAGAAGCAACAACTTTACCGGTTACATCAAATACATTGAAAGAGATCATTGCATTTTTCTCTAATTCGTAAGTGAAAGTAGTGTTAGCACTTGTAGGGTTTGGAGAGTTTTGGAACAATTTAGCACCGTTCACAAATTCAGAAACACCTAAAGCTTTTTCAACAACAACGATTTCGTCAAAACGTAATACGTCCATATCGTTTGCATTGTGGTGGAAAGCAATTGAAACTGCTTGACCATTGTAGATAGCAGGAAGATCAACAGTGTGTAATTCCCAAGTTGTATCTACAGCCCAAGTAGCAGAAGGCAAACCGTCATCAGCAATTGTGTAGATTGCTGGAGTAACGAAATCACCAAAAGACAAAGGAGTAGAAGGCGTATTAGATACTAATACTTCGTATCCGTCTTTCCATCTGTTTGTTCTGTCATAGTATTTCAATGTTGCACCACCAGCAGGGATAGTGATAGGTCCGAATTCTAACCAGTTGTCAGCGATTCCAGCAGGAGAAAACCAAGAAGTTGCACTCCAGAAGAAAGTAGTGTCTGTTCCGGCAGGAGCTGGAGTTTCCCATGGATGGTAAAAGTTATCCTGAGAAGGAGCACCACCGATAAGCGTACTGTCAGTAGAATAATAAACACCGAAATCCATTGCATAACCTGCGTTATTAGGATTCAACATGTCATTATCTTCTGTTACGATTGTAAATGCTGCAGCATCAGTAGGATTGATAGTATATCCAGGTAGTTGCATGTACATTAATGTATCTCCTGCAGCACGGGAACTACCAGTCATTTCACGTAATGAACCAGAATATTTATGAACCGATGATGATGCCGCTGATGAGCCTTTTGTTTGAGCATTTGCCGAAACAACAACTGCAACTGCTGCAATTAGTGTGTAAATTTTTTTCATTTTTTTGATTTTAAGTTAATTATTTATTGGGTTCTGAATTAAAGGATAAAAGTAACCATTTGGTTTTTATTATCCAAAATATAACAATTTTTTAATAAAAAAAGCTCTTTCTGCAATCGCAGAAAGAGCTTTTCGAAAATCAATAAAATTGAATTATTTGATTACAACCATTTTCATTGCTGAAGTTGCAACGTTATCAATTACTAATGAGTAATGATAAATTCCTGCAGCAAGGTTTTCTGTGCTGAAGTTGATATTGTGCATTCCTGAAGCTTGTTCTCCAATTGTTTGTGTAGCAACCATTTTACCTGTTACATCATAAACATTGAAAGAAACTGCTGCATTTTTTTCTAACTCATAAGAAATAGTAGTGTTAGCATTTGCAGGGTTAGGAGTGTTTTGGAACAATTTTGCGCCATTTACGAATTCAGATACACTTGCAGCTGCTTCTACAACTAAAAATTCATCTAAATACAATACATCCATATCTAATGCATTGTGTTGGAAAGCGATATAAATTGTTTGTGCATTGTACATTGCCGGGATAGCAGCAGTTCTTTGAACCCAAGTTGTATCTGTTGTGTATGTTGGAGAAGGGTAAGCATCTGTTTTTGTGTAGATCGCAGCACCAGAGAAATCACTGAATGTCATTGGCGAAGATACAGTTGTACTGATGAAAACCTTGTAACCATCTCTGTAAGCAGGATTAGTTCTGTCAGTCCATTTTAAAGTAGCACCTGCAGGTAAAGTAACAGGCCCCATGATCAACCAATTGTCAGCTTGACCTAATGGACTGAACCATGATGTTGCATGCCAATAGAAAGAAGTATCTGTTCCAGCTGGAGCAGGAACTTCCCAAGGGTGGTACCAGTTGTTAGACGTTGGATTACCAACACTGTTTAAACTTGAATCTGTGGCATAATAAACACCCCAATCCATATCGGTACCGGCATTGTTCGGAGTTAATCCGTCAATATCCTCTTCAACTACCGTAAAAGCAGCTAAATCTGTAGCGTTTGCTAACAAAATACCAGGTGTTGGATACCACATTAACGTGTCACCGATTGCGCGACTAACAGAGATTGGTTTAACTTTGATAGAAGAAGAACGCTCGTTTGAACTTGACATTCCTCCGATTTTGCTTTGAGCATTAGCAGAAAACACAACTGCTACCGCTGCAATTAATGTGTAGATTTTTTTCATTTTATTTATTATTTAGTTACTATTTAAAAAGATTAAGATACAAATTTAACAAACTCTTACCATATAAACAAATCCAAAGGAATTTAGAATATTAAGCCATTTCAGGTTCTGCATAGGCCTCTATCGGAGGACAAGCACAGATCAGATTCCTGTCGCCATGTGCATTGTCAATTTTTGCAACACTTGGCCAAAACTTAGCATCCTTCACCCACTTTAAAGGATAAACCGCTTTTTCTCTTGAATAGGAATGTTTCCAATCATCTGAAATTACTGATTTTGCTGTGTGAGGAGCATTCTTGATCACATTATCTTCCTTATCTGCTTTTCCGGAAATGATCTCATCGATCTCCATTTTAATAGCGATCATCGCGGAACAAAAACGATCCAATTCTTCTTTTGATTCACTTTCTGTAGGTTCTACCATCAGTGTATCATGAACAGGAAATGAAACTGTCGGAGCATGGTAACCATAATCCATTAAACGTTTTGCAATATCCCCTACTTCTACTCCGGCCTGACGTTTAAATTCAACACAATCTAAGATCATCTCATGCGCACAACGGCCGTTTTTTCCGCTATATAAAGTCGGGTAATGATCTTTTAAGGATTCTTTGATATAATTAGCATTCAGAATGGCGATCTTCGTTGCATCTGTTACTCCTTCGCCTCCAAGCATTTTAATGTATCCATAAGAGATCAACAAAATCAATGAACTGCCGAAAGGCGCTGCTGACACTGCTGATATCCCTTTTTCACCACCTGTTTTCACCAAGGTGTGTGATGGCAAGAAAGGTACTAACTGTTTGGCGACACCAATTGGCCCCATACCCGGACCGCCACCACCGTGAGGAATTGCGAATGTTTTATGTAAATTTAAGTGGCACACATCTGCACCAATATTTCCGGGAGATGTTAATCCTACCTGTGCATTCATGTTCGCTCCGTCCATATACACTTGTCCGCCATATTCATGAATGATGTTTGTGATCTCGATAATACTTTCTTCGTAAACACCGTGCGTACTTGGATAAGTAACCATTAAACAGGATAAATTATCTTTGTGCAGGGTCGCTTTTTCGCGCATATCAGTCACATCAATATTTCCTTTTTCATCACATTTTACTAAAACGATCTTCATGCCGCACATTGCTGCACTCGCAGGATTTGTTCCGTGTGCGGATGTCGGGATCAATGCAATATTTCGATGTGCGTCTCCGCGCGATTGGTGATACGCCTGAATAACCAGCAATCCGGCATATTCGCCCTGAGCACCGCTATTTGGCTGAAAGCTCATTTTAGCAAAACCTGTTATTTCGCTTAACGAACGGTCTAATTCGTTTATCATTTCAAGATATCCTGCAGCCTGTTCAATCGGAACAAAGGGATGAATGTGTGCAAATTCCGGCCAGGTGATCGGCATTAATTCGGATGCTGCATTCAATTTCATCGTACACGAACCCAAGGAAATCATTGAATGCGTTAAGGAAAGATCTTTATTCTCCAACCGTTTGATATAACGCATCATTTCTGATTCGGAGTGGTAGGTATTAAAAATCGGATGTGTTAAGATCGCAGATTTTCTATAGGTAAGAGGTGATTTTTGAGAAAAAATAGTTTCCTCAGTCACTTTTCCTGCTGTTTTATTTACTGCTTTAGCGAAGATGTCAATAATTGAATTGATATCCGCTGCATCCGTTGTCTGATCGACAGATATAGCAATTCCATCCGTTGTGTAACGGAAATTAATTTCTGCAGCTTCAGCCAATTGCTTGATCTTAGCATTGTCGGTACCGCTTATTTTAAGTGTATCAAAAAAAGCATCATTGTCTACTGTATATCCCAACTTTTTCAATTCTGCAGCAAGCGCTACTGCAGACAAATGAACCTGTTGAGCAATACCGTTGATTCCATCGGGACCGTGATAAACAGCGAACATACTCGCCATGATCGCCAACAAGGCTTGTGCAGTACAAATATTAGAAGTTGCTTTATCTCTGCGGATGTGTTGCTCGCGAGTTTGCAAAGCCATCCGCAATGCGGGATTTCCTTGTGAATCAACAGAAACACCAATGATACGCCCAGGAATGATTCGCTTGTATTCTTCACGGCAAGCAAAAAATGCTGCATGAGGTCCGCCATAGCCCATCGGAACCCCAAAGCGCTGTGTGTTACCGAAAACAACATCAGCACCCCATTCACCCGGAGGTGTTAACAAAACTAAACTTAAAACGTCTGCTGCAACTGCAACAGAGATTCCCTTTGCTTTTGCATCTTTCACAAAAGAAGCGTAATCATTTACTTTCCCATCAACAGTCGGGTACTGAAGCACAACACCAAATACGGAAGCATCCAGCTTCGCTGTTTTCCAGTCGCCAATTTCCAACACAATTCCCAAAGGAGTTGAGCGTGTTTTTAAAAGATCGATGGTTTGAGGATAACATTCATTGGAAACAAAAAACGTGTTGGCTCCGCTTTTCACTTGTTCACGGTTGCGGTTGCCATACAACATGGTCATCGCTTCAGCAGCAGCAGTGGACTCATCCAGCAAAGAGGCATTTGCAATTTCCATCCCTGTAAGATCCATGATCATGGTCTGAAAATTCAAAAGCGCCTCTAAACGGCCCTGAGCAATTTCCGCCTGATATGGGGTATAAGCGGTATACCAACCCGGATTTTCCAGCACATTGCGCTGCACAACCGGAGGAATGATTGTGTTGTTGTATCCTAAACCAATATAGGTTTTAAAAACTTTATTTTTAGAAGCAATTGCACGCAAATGCTTGTGGTAATTATATTCTGTCATTCCGGCCTCCAGCTTCAATGGCGCCTTCAATCTAATGGCAGCGGGAATCGTTTGATCGATCAGTTCATCTACACTCTTTGCTCCGATTTTCGAAAGCATTACTTTTACATCGTTCGCACGGGGTCCGTTATGACGATTAACAAATTTGTCAGTTGAGATCATTTTTTTATTTTTTTTGGGGAATGCAAATATACCAAACGAAATTTAAAATATCACAGATTGCGGCCTACAAGAAAAAAATAATTTCGAACAGTTTCTGAAATTATTGTTAGTAAATAAAAAAAGACCGATTTTAGCGGGAATACCGGACATAAAAAACGAACATCCGCTAACAATATACTGCAACAATTAAAATGCTAATATGTTTCAGAATGGTTATCTTTGAACAAAATATCTCAATTCAGATCATGATCAAAACCTTTTCAGTTATTGGATGCATTTTATTGATGCTGCTTGCAAAAAACGGAATTTCTCAAAATGGAAATGACACAATTTTGTTCTTGAACGGGAACGTTGTCACCGGAACGGTGATCGACACCACCAACGGTGTAACCAGTCTGAAAAACCCAAAAGACAGCATGAAAAATATCATTATAGAAAATGATCGTATTTTTTCTATAACCAATCCACAGGGCGAAAGCGTTATGTATGTATTTGATTCCGTTATCGGAAATGAATTTACGATTGACGAGATGCGTTACTTTATTAAAGGAGAACAGGATGCTGAAAAAGGCTTCAAACCGAGAGGAGCATTCTGGACAAACATGGCTTTAGGGGCTGCAGGGGCTGTGACCGGGAGTTTTTTGTGCCCTCTTCCTCCTTTTGCGTTTACCGCCTTATCGGGTTTACCAAAAGTAAAAATAAAGCACAAAACAGTATCCAATATGGAATATCTGAAACACGATACCTACATAATGGGATACGAACGTGTTGCCCGTAAAAAAAGAAAGACCGGCTCTTTGTTTGGTGGCGGTATTGGCATTGGTGTTGGCTTGGGAACATTCTTTATCCTTAAAGGCACCAACAACGAAATTGAAATTAAATAAAAGAGATTTCTTTTAAAATTGATTTTCTTCAAACGTTTTTTCGACTTCCTTTTGTTCGGCAACATTTATGTGGCTATCGGAACAGTATGCTTAATTCAAAGCTCTGTGATCCTGACGGGAGCGGCAGATCACCTAATCTGGTATTCGATGCTCAGTTTTTCCGCAACACTTTTCATCTATAATCTGCAACGTATTTTTTACACCGTTCAGAAGGACAACAGCCTGCTTTCAAAACGAAGAAAATGGATCTCTGAAAATCAATTTTGGGTTAAATCGTTATGCATTACAGGACTTGCAGGCGTTGCAGCAACATTTTTTTTAAACGATCACAGAATTATATTTTACCTCTCCCCTCTTTTGCTTTTATCGATCGCTTATTTTTTACCGGCCATCAAACTCCGGCAGAATATTTTATTCAAATTACTGACACTCGCGTTCGTCTGGACGACTGTGACAGCAATTATCCCGACTATACTGAATCACGGAGCGGACTTTTCAACGAATGATGCGCTTCACTTTTTTTCACGGTTTATTTTTATGATTGCCATCTGCATCCCTTTTGATATAAGAGATCTGAAGATCGATCAGGCAGAGAACATTTCCACACTTACTCATAAATTCGGAGAACAGAACACCCGGATGATCGCATTGGGCTGCATGTTCATCTACTTCGCTTTAATTGTTACGGGATTTATGCGTGGGATGTTTCCGGAGAAAACAGGCATTGCATTAATGATCTCAGCGATCATCAATGCAGTACTTGTGTTTATGAGCAACTCCAAACGGGGAGAATATTTTTATATTGTATTAATTGACGGAACAATGATCTTGCAAGGGATTGCATTGATGATCGCGCAATACCTTTAAAATTATTTCATTGCGATCTCCAATGCCTCACCGAATGCTTTGGCAGTTATTATAAGATCTTCTTCTGTATGTGCTTCACATACAAATCCAACTTCATAACCCGATGGCCCGAGATAAATTCCACGCTCCAATAATTCTTTGTGAAGGATTTTGAAATGTTTCATTGAATCGGCATCAATTTCTTCAGCAGCGCGAACGACTTCCTTATCTGTGAAAGCAATCCAGAAAATGGAGCCAACAGAAAATATTTTAAGATCGGTGATCTGAGACTTAATATTGTTAAAAATGGAGGCTATTAAAAACT
Source organism: Bacteroidia bacterium (assembly GCA_044377775.1). Classification (GTDB taxonomy): domain Bacteria; phylum Bacteroidota; class Bacteroidia; order 2-12-FULL-35-15; family 2-12-FULL-35-15; genus 2-12-FULL-35-15. The sequence continues at coordinate 18,658 of JBILYL010000006.1, read as the reverse complement.
GTGTCTTCCTTTCTAATTCCTGATAAAAACCGGGTTTTAAACATTCGGTCAATTGTGCTATTCCGGCAGCCATCGCCACAGGATTTCCGCTCAATGTTCCTGCCTGATACACATTTCCTTCCGGAGAAATATTACTCATAATATCCGCGGAAGCACCATACATACCAACAGGCAATCCACCTCCGATAATTTTACCATACGTAATAATATCAGGCTGAATATTATAATATCCTGCAGCGCCTTCAAAACCGATTCTGAAACCGTTGATCACTTCATCAAAGATGAGGAGTGTTTTATTTTCGGTACAGATCTCACGAAGAAATTGCAAATATTCTTTACGCTGCAAGAGTAATCCGTTGTTTGCCGGAATCGGCTCAATGATCACACATGCGATCTGATCTTTAAATTCGGCAAATGCTTGTTTAACGGCTGCTTCATTGTTCAATGAAACAACAATCGTTTCATTCACAAAACTTTCGGGAACACCGGCTGAAGATGTATTTCCAAAAGTAACCAAGCCGGAACCAGCTTTTACCAGCAGGGAGTCGCTGTGCCCATGATAACAACCTTCAAACTTCAGGATCTTGGTACGGTTTGTATACCCACGCGCCAAACGAATGGCACTCATTACTGCTTCGGTGCCGGAACTCACAAAACGTATTTTCTCAATGAATTTATTATTGTTCAGGATCAATTCTGCCAAATCGTTCTCCAGTGCAGTAGGCGCACCAAATGAGCTTCCATTCTCCACGGTTCTTTTTATCGCATCTACTACCTTATCGTTTGCATGACCTAAGATCAAAGGACCCCAGGATCCGCAGAAATCAATGAACTCGTTTCCATCAGCATCCCAGATATGAGAACCTTTGCCTTTTTGGATAAATAAAGGTGTCCCGCCAACGGAACGAAATGCACGCACAGGGCTGTTTACACCACCAGGGAAATATTTTTTTGCTTTCTCAAACAAAGCTTCTGATTTTTCTCTCTTCATTTTTGAATAAATTAGAGTGCAAATATATATCTTTGGAAGCAATATCCTCCGCGAAAAATTACACCACAGATTACTCTGATTAACGCAGATAAGTTAAAAAATATTTTTGCCGGAGAAATAAAAAAATTACGAGAAATAAAATTATGACCTATCAGAACAGCTTAGCATTTGCAAAACAACAAGATGCAAACGATCCGTTAAAAAATTATCGCGAGAAATTTTATTTCCCCATGATGCATGGACGCGAAACCGTTTATTTTACAGGAAATTCCTTGGGATTGCAACCCAAAGCCACTCAGGATTATATACTGAATGAATTAGAAGATTGGGCTACATTTGGTGTGGAAGGACACTTTCATGCACGCAAACCGTGGATGCCTTATCACGAACAATTCGCTGTTCCACTTTCAAAAATTGTAGGCGCAAAACCCGAAGAAGTGGTTGCAATGAATCAGCTTACGGTGAATCTGCATTTGCTTTTGGTCAGCTTTTACCGTCCCACAAAAACACGTTATAAAATACTATGTGAAGCAAAAGCATTTCCTTCCGACCAATACGCGTTGGAGTCGCAGGTAAAATTTCATGGCTTGGATCCTGAAGATGCCATTATAGAAGTTTTTCCAAGAGAAGGTGAAGTTTGTATCCGTCACGAAGATGTTATAACAGCGATCGAAAAAAATAAAGATTCCATCGCAACAATTTTAATCGGAGGCGTGAACTATTATAACGGACAAGTGTTTGATATGAAAGGAATCACTGAAGCAGGGCATAAAGCCGGAGCACTGGTTGGTTTTGATCTGGCGCATGCTGCCGGAAACATCAAATTGGAATTGCACAACTGGGATGTCGATTTCGCATGCTGGTGCAGTTACAAATATATGAATTCAGGTCCGGGTGGAGTTTCCGGAGTTTTTATAAACGAACGCCATTTGAACAAACCGGAGATCATCCGTTTTGCAGGATGGTGGGGACACGATAAAGATTCCCGCTTTAAAATGGAAAAAGGATTTGTTCCGATGCCAACAGCAGAAGCATGGCAAATGAGCAATGCGCCTGTTCTATCAATGGCTGCGCACAGAGCATCAATAGATCTTTTTGATGAAGTAGGAATGGATGCATTGGTTGCAAAAGCAGAAAAACTTACCGGATATTTGGAATTTATTGTTGACGATATCAACACAACACTGGATAAAAAATTAGAAATTATTACACCCCGTGACAAAAAGCAAAGAGGTTGTCAACTATCGATTGTTGCACACGGAAGAGGGAAAGAACTTTTTAATAAACTAACCGAAGCGGGAATTATTTCGGACTGGCGCGAACCAAACGTTATTCGTTGTGCACCTGTTCCCTTATATAATTCTTTTGAAGATGTTTATCGGTTCGGAGAAATTTTAAAAGGCGCTTTATAAAATTGTACCACAGATTACACAGATCATTTTAGAAAAAGAATAAAGAAATATTAGAAATAAAAAATTATGAGTCAGAAAACAGCAACAATCGTAGGAGCAGGATTAGTAGGTTCACTTTGGGCAGTTTATTTATCAAAGGCTGGTTACAAAGTAACTATTGTAGAACGCAGACCGGACATCCGTAAAGCGGAAATATCAGCAGGAAAATCTATCAACCTCGCACTTTCCGACAGAGGCTGGAAAGCGCTGGATACAGTTGGTGTTGGTGATGAGATCAGAAAAATTGCAATTGGCATGCCGGGCAGAATGATGCACGACTTAAAAGGAAACTTATCCTACCAGCCATACGGTAAAGACGGACAAGCAATTTATTCAGTTTCCCGCGGAGGCATCAATGCCCGCATGATGAGTATTGCTGAAGAAGTAGGAAAAGCTGAAATTTTTTACAGCGAACGTTGTACCGATGTTGATTTGGAAAAAGGGATTGTTTACACGGAACATTCTGAAACAAAAGAAAAAAAAGTATACCATGCTGATGTCGTTTTTGCTGCTGATGGTGCATTTTCTGCTGTCCGCTACAATGCGATGCAGAAATTAGACCGATTCGATTACAGTCAAAAATTTATTGACGATGGATATCGCGAGATCCTATTACCTGCCAATCCGGATGGTTCGTATCAACTAGAAAAACATGCACTGCATATTTGGCCGAGAGGAAGATTTATGCTGATCGCACTTCCAAATGAAGATGGTTCATTTACCTGCACACTCTTTATGCCAATGAAAGGAGAAAAATCCTTCGAATCTTTAAAAACAAAAGACAACGTAAATGAGTTTTTCAAAACAACGTTCCCTGATTTTTACACCATGATGCCGAATATTGCCGATGCATGGGGAAATCATCCTTTATCCGCTTTGGCGATAATCCGCTGTTACCCTTGGACACACGGGAAAACCGCATTAATGGGCGATGCAGCTCACGCTACCGTTCCTTTTTATGGACAGGGAATGAATTGTGGATTTGAAGATTGTACCGTGTTGTGGCAACTTATGCAAAAGCATAATGAAGATTGGCCGAAAGTTTTTGAAGAATATCAGCAACTCAGAAAGCCTGATGGCGATGGTGTTCAAGACTTATCACTTCAAAATTACCATGTCATGCGTGATTATGTTGCTGACCCGAAATTCCAATTGCAGAAAAAAATTGAAGCCCATTTTTCAGAGAAACATCCCGACAAATGGATGCCGGTATACAGCCAGGTTACATTTAGTCACATCCGTTACTCAGAGGCATTCAGAGTTGGAAACCAGCAGGATGAGATCATGAAAAATGTAATGGCTTCCTTTCCCGACATTGAAGAAAAATGGAACAGTGAAGAAGTAGAACAGGCCATTTTAAAGAGTCTGAACTAATTAATAGCTCGTAACAGTAAAGCAATAACGTGGTGCGTGAAATTTTATAAATGATCTATTCAAAAAAATATCTGATCGTAAAATTGCTTTTAGAGAATGTATGCAAATATGAGTTAATGGGCATTTATCGTCCTCAAGCTTATGTAAAAGGAGCAAAAAGCTATTCTACCGAATGTCAGATCGAGTTATACAAAAAACCTATAGAACAGAGTGAAACAGCAGTTTTAAATGCTGTTCTTTATGCCCCGGTCGGATTTGGTGAACATTTAAAAGAAGGGAGTTTAGTAACTTTGAAAAACGGATTGGATATTGAAGCAAAAGCGGTAGTTTTAGAGATCATTGGATATAAACAATAGATATCGGATTTTAAACGTTACATCAGAATACAAATACAAGAATCAAGATTAAAAAACGTTTATGAGTATTGAAAAAAATTAAATACATATTATTTTTTCTTTTTGTAATTTCACAATTACACACAATCGCCCAAACATCAGCGGATGAGCAACTCGCGTTGCAATTTTATCAAAACAAAGAATTTGATAAAGCGCTTGACTATTACGAAAAACTCTACAATAAAAAATCACCTGAAGCATATTATCAGCCCTATTTAATTTGTTTGCTTGAAACAAAAGATTTTAAGAAAGCTGAAAAAATTGCTAAAAAACAAGTCAAACAAAATCAGGAACAAGTTAATTTTATTGTTGATCTGGGTAACGTTTATTATCGTGCAGATGATATCGAAAAAGCTAAAACAACCTGGGAGACTGCTGTAAAATCTATCAAATACGATGATCAGGTTTTTGCTGTTGCCAATGCTTTTCAAACTATCCGTCAATACAATTTTGCGATCGCAACTTATTTGAAAGGAAGAAAAATTTCTCAGAGCAATTATCCGTACAGCTTTGAATTGGCTGAAGTATACAAACTTTTGGGAGACCGGACAGCAATGATCAACGAATATTTAGATATTCTGGAAACTCAGGATTCCTATATTCAAAGTGTTCAGAATGCGCTACAAACAAGTTTTGGAAATGATGCCGAACAGAAACAAAACGATCTGTTGAAAACCGAACTGTTAAAACGCATTTCTAAAAATCCGGATAAAACGATCTTTTCGGAATTACTGATCTGGATGCAGATTCAGCAAAAAGACTGGGAAGGAGCATATATACAAGCAAAGGCTTTGGATAAAAGAAAAAAAGAGGAAGGCAACCGCGTAATGGCGCTGGCGCAACTTTTTGCACAGAACGATGCTTATGATGTTGCCATCAAGGCTTATAATTATGTGATAGCAAAGGGTCCTGAAGTTTACTATTACACGAATGCACGCATCGAACTGTTAAATGTTTATTATCAGAAAGTAGTAACGAAAGGAAATTATACTCCTGCTGACTTAACAGAGCTGGAAAAAAATTTCACGACTACCATCAACGAATTAGGAAAATCAGCAAGCACCGTTATGCTTCTGAAAAACCTTGCTCATCTTCAGGCATTCTATATGAATAAAACAGATGAGGCAAAAATGCTTTTGGAAGAAGCCATTGAAATGCCCCAATTATCACCGGCAACACAAGCTGAATGTAAACTAGAATTAGCTGATGTATTATTAATGACTGGTGATATCTGGGAAGCTTCCTTACGCTATTCGCAAGTAGAAAAAGCATTTAAATACGATGCTATCGGACAAGAAGCAAAGTTCAGAGTTGCAAAAATATCATACTATACGGGCGATTTCGGATGGGCTCAAACACAATTAGATGTTCTGAAAGGGGCTACTTCAAAATTAATTTCAAACGATGCTATGAATTTATCTTTGCTGATCAGTGATGCATTAGCAATTGACACAAATGAAGCGCCATTAGAATTATTCGCACTCGCTGATCTTTATACCTTCAGGAATCTGGATGATAAAGCGATCACACTTCTCGATTCATTAAACAAAACATATCCGAATCATGCACTCGCAGATGATATTATTTATAAAAAGGCACAGATCGCCCTGAAACATTCGCAATATAATGAAGCTGCCGCATATTACGAAGAGCTATTAAAAAATTACGGAGAAGATCTTTTAGGAGACGATGCCTTGTATAAATTAGCAGAATTAAATGAAAATCAATTTAAAAATACAGAAAAGGCAAAAGAGTTATATCAACAGTTGATGGAAAAATATCCGGATAGTTTATATGTTGTGGAAGCGAGAAAACGCTTCAGAAGACTAAGAGGCGATTCCATTAATTAGTTTGAACGATTGTGAAATAAGAGAAAAAGTCATCAACGATTCTGTGACGTTAAAAGATAGAAGTAAAAATAAAAATTATTTATAAGGCATGATAATTTACAATGTAACCGTTAACATCGAAAATGATGTCCGCGAAGAATGGTTGAACTGGATGAAATCAAAACATATTCCGGATGTAATGTCTACAGGATATTTCATCGACTATAAAATATGTAAAGTGTTGGTTGATGAAGAACAAGGAACAACCTATTCGATTCAATATTCCTGCGAAAGCCACGAGAACTTACAAGAGTATCAAAAGCTGGATGCACCCCGCCTACAAAAAGAGGTAGCCGATAAATACGCGAATAAATTTGTAGCCTTCAGAACGTTGCTGGAAGTGATTTAGATCTAAAAAAATGCGCAACCAAAAACCAATGAACCAGCATACGAGCGAAAGGGTAAATCAAGATGTTAGAGCAAAAAAACATTTAGGCCAGCATTTTTTGAAAGATGAGACCATTGCGTTGAACATTGTAAAAAGTTTAAAATACACCTCACAATACAAAAAAGTAATTGAAGTTGGTCCTGGAATGGGTGTTCTCACCAAATATCTGATTCTTGAAACCGCATATGAAACACACATCATTGATATCGACAGAGAATCAATTGCCTACTTGAAACAAAATTTTCCATCATTAGAAAACAAAATCATTGAAGGGGATTTTTTAAAACTTGATTTTGATAATCTGTTCAACAATGAACCATTTGCTGTGATTGGAAATTTCCCCTATAATATCTCTACCGAAATTTTATTCAAGGTCTTGGATCATAAAAATCAGGTTCCCGAAGTTGTCGGAATGTTTCAAAAAGAAGTAGCGGAGCGCATTGCGTCTAAACCAAGGAATAAAACCTATGGAATTACAAGTGTGTTGCTGCAGGCATTTTACGACATCGAATATTTATTTACGGTAGATGCAAGCGTATTCAATCCCCCTCCGCGTGTTCAGTCAGCGGTGATACGTCTTACCAGAAATGCCGTTCAGCAATTGGATTGCAATGAAAAACTATTTAAACAAGTGGTAAAAGCAGGGTTCAACCAACGCAGAAAAACGCTCCGCAATTCCATTAAGGCATTTAAATTAAAACCCGAATTCCTGGATCATAAATACCTCACGCAGCGTGCCGAAGAGTTATCGGTTGCCGACTTTGTTGCACTGACAAATATGGTGGAAGTTTAAATTTGTGTTAAACGGATGCTTCAATAGGTATAAATCTTACCTTTGCAATCGTAAAAACTATAAAAACAGTATCTGGTGCAATTTGAATTAACAGACGACTTTTTAATAAAACTCCGTGAAGCGATCGTAGCTAAAAACGGATCTTTTGTCGTTGAACACTTCAAAGAACTCTATGCTCAGGATATTGCTGAAATCTTCAATGAACTTGAAATTGAAGAAGCGAAATATGTTTACACTCAATTAGACGAACAAATTGCTGCCGATGTATTGGTTGAATTGGATGATGATGTCCGTGAAGACTTTTTAGCATCCCTTACTTCCAAAGAAATTGCCGAACACATCGACAATATGGATTCGGATGATGCGGCTGACGTAATTGCTGAATTACCCGACAATGTGCAGGACGAAGTTCTTGCTCAGATGGAAGACAGTGAACAGGCCAGCGACATTGTTGAACTATTAAACTACGATGAAAATACGGCCGGTGGTTTAATGGCGACCGAGTTGATTCGCGTACATGTGAATAGCAATGCAATAGAATGCGTTCGTGAAATCCGGGAGCAGGCTGATAATGTAGAAAACATTTACGCTATTTATGTGGTAGATGACGATGAGAAATTAGTCGGTTTACTTCATTTAAAAAAGCTGATCGTTTCTTCAACACGATCAAGAGTATCTGAAATATACGATCCGAAAGTAATTTCCATCAAAACAAATACAGCTGCTGAAGAGGTTGCCAACTTAATGGATAAATACAACCTTGTTGTATTGCCTGTTGTGGACGCACTTGGCAGATTGGTAGGACGAATCACTATTGACGACATCGTAGATGTCAGACGAGAGGAAGAAACCGAAGATTTGCAACGTATGGCGGGTATGGAAGCCCTGGATGAGCCATACATGAATATGTCGCTTTGGGGAATTTTAAGGAAGCGTGCAGGATGGCTGGTCATATTATTTTTAGGTGAAACATTAACGGCAACAGCAATGGGTTTTTTCGAAAATGAAATTGCAAAGGTTGTGATCCTTTCACTATTTGTTCCGTTGATCATTTCAAGCGGTGGAAACACCGGCTCTCAAGCGTCTACCCTGGTTATCCGCGCACTGGCTTTAGGTGAAATAACTATCCGGAATTGGTGGACGATCATTAAAAGAGAAATTAAAGTTGGAGTAATTTTAGGACTGATTCTCGGGATCATTGGTTTTATAAGAGTTGCAGCATGGTCGCAATTCACTCCAATTTATGGTCCTCATTGGTTTGAAATTGCGCTTACAGTCGGCACCTCATTGATAGGTGTTGTTTTATGGGGAAATATTATTGGTTCGATATTCCCTTTGATCCTGAAACGATTCGGATTTGATCCTGCTGTATCTTCTGCTCCATTCGTTGCAACGCTTGTGGATATTACCGGATTGATCATCTACTTTTCGGTTGCATCATTATTATTAGGAAGTGTTTTACTTTAGTATCGCAGGTTTTCAACCTGCGTAATTACATCTAGAGTATCATTCTTATTAAAAAAAACCTCTTCTTACTTTATGCAACACCCCGTTTTTCACCGTAGAAACTTACCACATCTTCATCCATCTCAAGGAATTTTTTTTATTACTTACAGATTAGTTGAATCCATGCCCAAAGAAATTATATAGAAACTTCACAATGAGTTTATGAATAAAAAAGAAGACCCCATAATTCAGCCAAATAAACATTCTTATTTTGTAGCATTTGATGAATATATGGATCGATATAAAACTGACAAAAGCTTTCTCTCAATTCCGGAGGTTGCAGAAATAAATAAAAAGGCTTTACATCATTTTGACTTAAAATACTATCAATTAATCTGTTATTGCATAATGTCAAATCATGTTCATCTTGTTATAAAACTTACTGATGATGCACCCGATTTAAGCCAAATAATGCATTCAATAAAAAGATATACAGCTAAAGAGTCGAACATTATTCTCAATAAAAAAGGAGCTTTTGGGATGAAAGAAAGCTATGATCACCTCATTAGAAGTGAAAAAGAAATAAGAAATGTGGTAAATTACGTCATTAATAATCCTGTTAAGGCGGGCCTGACAGAACACTGGGAAAAATGGCCTCATACTTTTATTAGATTAGATTTACTAAATTAAATTTACTTAGTTTTGTCATACAGGATTATAATAGAGATGTTCAATATAAAACATCTCTAGGTTGAAATCCTTTGAAAATATAATCACAGGGTAAAAACCTGTGATACAAAAATTCACGAAATGAAAATCCTTTTCATCGACTCTAATCACCCTTTGCTGCATGAAAAGCTTGAAAAAGCAGGACATACCTGCGATCTTTTTTACAAGTGGTCCAAAGAAGAAATTGAAAACAACATCCATTTGTATGATGGTGTAGTGATCCGCAGTAAAATTAAGATCACAAAAGATATTATTGATAAAGCAACAAAACTTAAATTCATTGCGCGTGCAGGAGCAGGTATGGAAAACATTGATGTGGAGTATGCCGTTCAAAAAGGAATAAAATGTTTGCATGCACCCGAAGGAAATCGCGATGCCGTTGCTGAACAGGCAATCGGAATGTTGCTGGCTTTGTTTAACAATCTAATAAGAGCGGATAAAGAGGTGCGTGAAGGGAAATGGATACGTGAAGGAAACCGCGGAGTGGAATTGATGGGAAAGACTGTTGGGATCATTGGGTATGGAAATATGGGAAGCGCTTTCGCTGAAAGGTTAAAAGGATTTGGAGTGAATGTATTGGTTTACGATAAATACAAAAAGAATTTCGGAAATGAAATCATTAAAGAATCTACCTTAGATGATCTCTTTAAAAATGCAGATGTATTGAGTATACACACACCACTCTCTGAGGAAACACAGTATATGATCAATGATTCATTTATCAATTCATTTACAAAAAACATATACATTATCAATACCGCGAGAGGTAAATCGCTGAACACAGCTGATCTTGTTAAAAACTTAAAAACGGGAAAAGTACGCGGTGCTTGTCTGGATGTTTTAGAGTATGAAATGGTTTCGTTTGAAGCACTTGATACGAAGCAGCTACCTGAAGCATTTCAATATTTAATTCAGTGCGACAATGTTATTCTTTCTCCGCACATTGCCGGATGGACGCATGAGAGCAACGAGAAAATCGCAAGCGTTCTGGCGAATAAGATCTTAGAATTATAACGGCTTCACAACCAGCTGAACTGTATACCTGCTCTTCACCTCCAACAATATTTTTTTATCGATGGTTACTCTGTCAATTGTTGCTTGGTCATAATAACGAATCGTAATTAATTCCAAATTATCATTATACAGAACTCTGTATTTTTTCTGAAGTGTTTTGATCAGATCGGGCAGTTTCCGTTCATCGGCATCAACACTCACCGAAAAACTGATAGCAGAATTTTGCATCACATTTACCTTCACTTGTTTTTCGGAAAACAGATTAAAGATATCGCTGAAATTTTCTTCAGCAATAAATGAAAAATCTTTGGGAGAAATGGAGATCAATACTTGTTTCACTTTAAAGATAAAACAAGGAATCGGCAATGGTGACTGGATCTCGTTGATCACCGTTCCTTTTTCCTCAGGATGTAAAAAAGATTTTACATACAATGGAATTTTTTTGTTCTGCAGCGGCTTGATCGTTTTCGGATGAATGACAGTCGCTCCGTAATATGCCAATTCAATAGCATCCTGATAAGAAATCTGTTCGAGCTTTTTCGTTTCATCAAACCACTTCGGATCGGCATTCAATACTCCGGGAACATCTTTCCAGATCGTAACACTTTCGGCATTTGTTGTAAACGCTAATATTGCAGCTGTATAATCAGAACCTTCACGACCCAATGTTGTTGTAAAATTTTCGGAGGTGCCGCCTATAAAACCTTGTGTAACAATCACCGAATCGTTTTGAAATTGTGGTATCAATAATTTATTCACCAATGATTGAGTGAGTTCCCAATCCACTTTCCCTTCACGGTATGTATTGTCCGTTTGAATGTAATCGCGAACATCTTTCCAATCACTTTTTATTCCGAATTCTTTTAAATAGGCATTAACAATTTTGGTTGAAAGCACTTCGCCCATGCTCACGATCTTATCATATTCGTAATTGTAATTTTCTGTGGGTACGTCTTCAATCGCCCAATCCAATTCAACAAACGTATTGTTAATCTCAATAAAAACAGGATGATCAGATGATGGAAACAATTCTGAAAGAATATCGAAATGGTACTTTTTTATTTCCGCCAATATGGTTGCGGCATCTGTCTTTTTATCCTCCGTACTTTTCACCGGATAAAAAACAGCATCTGTTAATTGCTCCAAGGCATTTGTAACTTTACCCATTGCGGAGATAACTATTAAAATGTTTTCTTTAGGAAAACGTTTTACTATTTCAGCAACATTTTTTACAGCATTCGCATCTTTTACAGATGCGCCACCAAATTTGAAGACCTTCATATTTCTATTTAATTATTTCTACCGGGTACATTAACCTGTCTAAGTTAAAATTTATATTCTTGTATATCGTCCCCGGACAGTTTACAATTTACCCATTCACTATCAAAATGTGAATTTAATTTTTCATAAAATTTTATAGCCGGCTCATTCCATTCTAATACCTGCCATTCCATTCTTCGCGCACCCATTTCTTTTGCCACTTTCACTACTTCATCGAATAATTTTTTACCGATACCATATTTGCGATATTCCTCAGTAACAATGATATCTTCCAGAAACACACACTTCCCCTTCCAAGTGGAATATTTAATATAATACAACGAGATACCAACTGTTTTTCCGTCCGCTTCAGCCACAAAAAACCGGAAGATCGGGTTCGTCCCGAAACCATCCAATTCCATTTCTTCAATGGTAACAGCAACTTCGTTAGGAGCTTTTTCATAAGCAGCCAATTCTTTTACCAGATCTAATACCTGGGGGATGTCTGATTTTAGCCCTTTTCTGATCGTTATATTCATAGCCGCAAAGTTATTTAATTCTTTGGGTTTTATCCTCCAAAAATATTACGATATTTGTGTAAATTCAAAATAAACAAACAATGAGCAGAGTTAAAACGTTAGGACAATTTATTATTGAAAAACAAGCAGATTTCCCTTATGCAAAAGGTGAATTATCCCGGCTGCTGCGTGATATCGCTATCGCCTCTAAAATAGTGAACCGTGAAGTTACAAAAGCCGGATTGGCGGATATATTGGGAGATGCAGGAGAAATCAATATTCAGGGAGAAAATGTAAAAAAACTAGATGTATATGCGAACGAACAATTTATTGCTGCACTAAGTGTAGGTGGTGAGTGCTGCGCTATCGCTTCGGAGGAAAATGAAGACATCATTACAATTGATAACGAAGTATCAAAAAACGCGAAATACGTTGTTGCAATGGATCCACTGGATGGTTCCTCCAATATTGATGTGAATGTTTCTATCGGGACTATTTTCTCGATCTACCGTAGAACATCTTTAACAGGTCCCGGAACATATGAGGATTTTATGCAACGTGGCACCGAGCAAGTTGCTGCCGGATATGTTATCTATGGCTCTTCTTGTATGATGGTTTATACAACAGGAAAAGGAGTGAACGGATTTACATTAGACCCATCGATCGGAGAATTTTGTTTGTCGCACCCAAATATGCAAACACCTAAACAAGCAAAAACGTATTCTATCAACGAAGGAAATTATGTTCACTTTCCTGAAGGCGTAAAAAAATATATAAAATATTGCCAGGAGGAAGACGAAGTAAGCGGCCGTCCCTATTCATCGAGATACATTGGTTCGGGTGTAGCTGATATTCACCGTAATTTAATTACCGGTGGTGTATACATCTATCCGACAACTGCAAAATCTCCGAAAGGAAAACTTCGCTTATTATACGAATGCAACCCATTAGCATTTATTCTGGAACAAGCAGGAGGAAAAGCAACTGATGGATTTAAACGTATTATGGAACTTGACATAAAAGAACTTCACCAGCGCACACCATTGTTTCTTGGATCCGCGGATATGGTTGATCTGGCTTGTGATTACATGAAAAAATACTCACTGACTGAGAAAGTATAATACATACGAATAAGATGTTCTCGACTCCGCTCGAAGTGACAGGGGATTTGTCAGTTCGAGTAGCGGAACGGATTAAAGCGTATCGAGAACGCTTCTCGATACATTCCTCCTTTTGTCGGAATTACTCGAAGTGACATTGTCTATTGAATTTCGACATTTAAACCTTTCTCCTGACAGTGGATTTGTCAGTTCGATTAGCGAAACGGATTAAAGCGTATCGAGAACGCTTCTCGATACATTCCTCCTTTTGTCGGAATTACTCGAAGTGACATTGTCTTTTGAATTTCGACATTTTTACCTTTCACCTGACAACTAATTGTTATTCCGAGCCAAGCAGAGAAAACTATTTAAACCCTTATTTTTCTAAAAAAATAAGGGTTTATTTTTTGTATTTTTGTAATCATTTTCAGAAGACTGTGACGAAGGAAGATATATTAAGAAAGTACGGTGAATCCACTAACAATTCTATACTAACAGAAGAATTGGCCGGGAATGCTACGCGCACCCAGCTCAAAAACGTAATCGGTTCGGGCGCTTCATTTATTGCTGCAACTGCTTTTCAGCACATCCACAAAACAAATTTACTCATACTTGCCGACAAAGAAGAGGCGGCCTATTTCCTGAATGATCTGGAAAATTTATTAGGAGAACAAAATGTTCTTTTTTTTCCAGCTTCTTACCGTATGCCCTACGAGCACGAAGAAATAGACAACTCAAATATTTTATTGCGTGCAGAAGTATTGAACAAGATCAATACCGGAAAAAAACACATTTGTGTGGTCACTTATCCTGAAGCACTCACCGAAAAAGTAGTAACAAAATCACATCTTAGCAAGAACACATTAGAGTTAAAACAAGCTGAAAAGATCTCTATCGATTTTATTACAGAAGTTTTAAATGAATATGAATTCGAACGCATTGATTACGTTGTTGAACCGGGACAATATTCTGTTCGGGGTGGAATCGTTGATATTTTCTCCTTTTCAAACGAACATCCGTATCGCGTAGAATTTTTAGGAAACGAGGTTGATTCTATTCGCAGTTTTGATCCGACATCTCAATTATCGATTCATAAACTTACTTATTGTACGATCATTCCAAACGTACAAACGAAACTTTTACAAGAAAGTAGACAAACTCTTTTTGAATTCTTACCTGAAAGTTCTGTGATCTGGTTTAAGCATTTCCAATTAACACTGGATCGGATAGAGAAAGCATTTGCTATAGCTGAAAACTCCTTCAATAAACTGGATTCGGTTATCGCACAGCTGCCACCTGAGGAATTATATATCCACAGAGACATTTTCAGCAAACAAGCACTGGGATTCCCCTTGGTAGAATTCGGGAATCACTTTTCATTGTCGCCAACAAAAATCATTACCTATCATTTTTCTCCGCAACCGAGCTTCAATAAAAATTTTAGTTTTTTAAATGATAATTTCAAAAGCAATCTTCGAAATGGATTGTCGAATATTATTTTTGCAGATGCAGCCAAACAAATTGAACGCTTGTATAAGATCTTTGAAGATATCGCTCCGAAAAAATCTGAAGATGCTAATTTATTCACGCCTATACTTTTATCCATACATGAAGGATTTATTGACAATGAATTAAAATTAGCATGTTATACCGACCATCAGATCTTTGATCGTTATCACCGCTTCAAATTGAAAAGCAGCTTTTCTAAAAAGAATGAAGCACTTACATTAAAGGAATTAAAAGGATTGAATCCGGGAGACTATATTACACACATCGACTATGGAGTTGGGCGTTATGGTGGATTGGAAACAATTGTAGTAAATGGAAAGACGCAGGAAACCATTCGTCTGATCTATAAAGATTATGATATTGTGAACATCAGCATTCACTCCTTGCACCGCATAGCAAAATACTCTGGAAAAGAAGGAACAGAACCTAAGATCAATAAGCTCGGAACAAATACCTGGGCCACCTTAAAACAAAAAACCAAGAAAAAAGTAAAAGAGATTGCCTTTGATCTTATACAACTTTACGCGAAACGAAAAGCATTAAAAGGTTTTCAATTCAGTCCGGATAATTATTTACAAAATGAACTAGAAGCTTCTTTCATTTATGAAGATACCCCTGACCAAATAAAATCGACCGCTGATGTAAAAAAAGATATGGAAAGCGAATGGCCGATGGACAGGCTGGTTTGCGGAGATGTTGGCTTCGGGAAAACAGAAGTTGCGATTCGTGCCGCTTTCAAGGCTGTTTGCGACAGCAAGCAGGTTGCGATTCTCGTTCCAACAACGATTCTTGCATTGCAACATTATAAAACATTTAAAGAACGACTGAAAGGACTTCCTTGCAACGTTGATTATATCAATAGATATAAATCGGCAAAGCAACAAAAGGAAACACTTGAAAAAGTGGAAAAAGGTACCGTTGATATTCTTATCGGCACACACGGCATTGTAGGAAAAGGTGTTAAGTTCAGAGACCTCGGACTGATCATCATTGATGAGGAACAAAAATTCGGTGTTGCAGTAAAAGATAAATTGAAAACGATCAAGAACAATGTAGATACGTTAACGCTCACCGCTACGCCCATTCCGCGCACATTGCAATTTTCCATGATGGGTGCAAGAGATCTTTCTGTGATCAACACTCCCCCGCCCAATCGTTATCCGGTGCAAACCGAATTACATACGTTTAATGAAGAGATAATCAGGGATGCTGTTTCATTTGAAATTTCACGAGGCGGACAAGTATTTTTTGTTCACAACCGTGTTCAGAATATCATGGAAGTAGCCGGAATGATTCAACGATTGTGCCCCGATGCGAAAGTTGCAATTGGCCACGGACAATTGGAAGGAGACAAACTGGAACAGGTGATGATGGACTTTATTGAAGGGGAATACGATGTACTTGTTGCGACAACAATTATTGAAGCAGGATTGGATATTTCCAATGCGAATACAATCATCATCAATCAGGCACATATGTTCGGACTGAGCGACCTGCACCAGATGCGCGGCCGCGTTGGACGCTCCAACAAAAAAGCATTTTGCTATCTACTAACAACCCCCGTTTCCTTACTAACTCCCGAAGCACGCAAACGCTTAAAAGCCATTGAAGAATTTTCTGATCTTGGAAGCGGTTTCAATATTGCCATGCGCGATCTGGATATTCGCGGAGCAGGAAACCTTTTGGGAGGTGAACAAAGCGGATTCATCAATGAGATAGGATTCGAAATGTATCAGAAAATTCTGGATGAAGCCATCATGGAATTGCGCATGGAACATGAAGAATTGCGCGACACAAATGTTGGCGGCTCTCAGAAATACACTCAAAAACAGCACAGCCTTTACATTTCAGATTGTGTGATCGACACGGACATGGAAATATTAATTCCGGATGATTACGTAAACAACATTACAGAACGATTGAATCTATACCGCGAGTTGGATGATTCGATCAATGAAGAAGCCCTAGCAAAATTTGAAGTACAATTGCGCGACCGTTTCGGCCCTGTTCCCGCACAAGCAATCGAATTGATACACACCATCCGATTGCGCTGGCTGGCGATGGAAATTGGATTTGAAAAGTTATTGCTGAAGAACAACAGAATGACCGGATATTTTATTCAAAATCAAAATTCACCGTATTACCAAAGTGAGACGTTCACTAAAGTTTTAAAGTTTGTTCAGCAAAATGCACGCAGCTGCAAGATGAAAGAAACAAATGGAAAACTAACGCTATCCTTTGAAAATATTAAATCCATTGATGATGCGATTAACACACTAAAACCGGTGATACATTAATCTGAAAAGATGAAAACAAAAAAGACCGAACAATATGTCCGGTCTTTTTTTTATACTTAATAACAGTTGGATTAACCCATACTATTCGCAATAGCATTGAACGTTACATCGTTCTTCCCTAATTTGGAGATGATGCTCATATGCGATTTAAGAGCCTTAACAAAGGTTTCATTATAGATGTATTTTACGCCAAATTCCTTAGCTGTTGCTTCAACGATCGGAGCAATTGCAGGATAATGAACGTGACAAATACGTGGGAACAAATGATGTTCTGTCTGATAATTTAATCCGCCAACATAATATGTGATCAACCAGCTTCCTCTTGAAAAATCAGCAGTGGTCTCCATTTGGTGAATTGCCCATTCGTTCTGGATGTTTCCTTTATCATCAGGGACAGGGAATTTCGCATCTTCTACCACATGTGCCAATTGAAATACGATACTCAGGATTAAACCTGCAAGCGTATGCATGATCAAAAATCCGATTATTAATTGTCCGAAAGAATAATGAAGAAAGATCATCGGCAAAGCAAACATATAGGTAAAGTAAATCGCTTTCCAAATGATCAAACCCATCAAGGTCAAAAATTTGCGGGTAGCGCTATCACGGTGCTGACCTTCTTTGATGAACTGCACATATTGAACGAAATCCTTTGCAGTGGTCCAATACAAGGACATGATCGAATAAAACACAAACACATAAAAGATCTGAAAACGCTGAACTTTTTTGTATTCTCCGGCAGGAGAAAAACGCATGATCACCTTATTGTCGATATCTCTGTCGTGCTCATGAATGTTGGTATATGTGTGGTGAAGAATGTTGTGCTGCGTTCTCCAGTTTCTGTTGTCGCCACCAACAATAGTAAGCGACTGAGCAACCAGTTTATTGATAAATGGATTGGAGGAATAGGCATCATGATTGGCATCGTGCATCACACTCATTCCAATACCAGCCAGACCTAAACCCATTACAGCATAACACAACCATAGCAGAGGAGTACTGTAGGTGTGCGTCATTATAAGCGTATACGGAACAAAATAAAGGGAAAGCATTACTATGGTTTTAAAAACCATACCTGCATTTGCATTCTGGGAGATCTTATTTTCTATGAAGTAATTGTCTACTCTTTCCTTTAGGATATTATAAAACTGTGTTTTATCCTTATTTATAAATTTAATCTTTTGTTTCATCAGTTGTAAATTTGGCACAAAATTACTCAAAAATAATGGTAAAAATTCAAATTTTCGACCAATGCGGCATTCGGCTATAAATTAAGGTCCATCCGCCTGTAAAAGAACAACATAGAAATGAGAAAAAACAGGGAAAAAGCGACTCCGACATAGCTGAGATCCTCTACCAGAATCAGTAAAATTTCCTTAATAAAAAAGGTAATAATAAAGAGTTGAACGCCCCATCGTTTCATGTGCCACACACCGATATATGAAATAAAGCTGCTTGCCACAATCAATCCGAATAAAGCGGGATACCAATCCCCCATCTTTTT